>JBAPMH010000155.1:0-10468 GCA_049278515.1 Chthoniobacterales bacterium | reverse complement strand
GGTGAGGACACCCGCCGCCTTTGCCGGTTTGCGGGTGAGGACACCCGCCGCTACACTGTCACTCGCCTATGCGTGCCGAGGTTTGGCAGGAGCGCGGTGAGGAGGCCGATCAGGGGGAGATAAGAGCAGACTTGGAAGACGAATTGGATGCCGTGGCGATCGGCGAGGGCGCCGAGAAGGGCGGAGCCGAGGCCGCCGAGGCCGAAGGCGAGGCCGAAGAAGAGGCCGGACATGGTACCGACTTTGCCGGGGACGAGTTCCTGCGCGTAAACGAGAATCGCGGAGAAGGCTGAGGCGAGGATCAGGCCGATGATCGCGCTCAGGACGGCGCACCAGAAGAGATTGGCGTAAGGCAGCGCGAGGGCGAACGGCGCCACGCCGAGGATCGAGACCCAGATGACGGCTTTGCGGCCAATCCGGTCGCCGACGGGTCCGCCAAGAAAGGTGCCTGCGGCAATCGCGGCGAGGAAGATAAAGAGGTGCAGCTGCGCGTCCTGGATGGAAAGGTTGAATTTCTGGATGAGGAAAAATGTGTAGTAGCTGCTCATGCTCGCGAGATAGAAATATTTCGAGAAGACGAGCGCGATAAGGACGCCTAACGAGAAGATCACGCGCTGGCGGGTTAGTCCCGGATCGCGATGCAAACTGGCGCGCCGTTTTGCTGCGTGGTGACGCGCGAGGTAATTGCGGTACCAGACGCCAATCCGGGAGACGACGAGGATGCCGACGAGCGCGAGGAGCGAAAACCAGACGATCTGTCCGCGATAGACGACGATCGCCGCGGCGAGCAACGGACCGAGGGAGCTGCCGGTATTGCCGCCGACCTGGAAGACGGATTGGGCGAAGCCAAAGCGGCCACCGGAACTCAGGTGCGCAACGCGGGACGCTTCCGGATGAAACACGGAGGAGCCGAGCCCGACGAAGGCGACCCCGACGAGGAGAAGCGTGAGATTGGGCGCAATCGAAAGCAGGACCAGCCCGGCCAGCGTGGAAGCCATGCCGAGCGCGAGCGAGAACGGCTGCGGATGTTTGTCGGTGAACGCACCGACAACCGGTTGAAGCAAAGAGGCGGTGAGCTGATTCGTGAGAGTGATCAGTCCGATGTGGCTGTAATCGAGCCGCAGCTCCGTTTTCAAAATCGGATAAATCGCCGGGATCAACGATTGGAGGGTGTCGTTGACCAGATGAGCGAAGCTGAGGGCGAAGAGAACGCCGAAGACGGGCGCAGCCGGAACGGCAACCGGCGCGACTTCGTCGTCCACGCACGCTGGCGGGCTATTCGCGGGCGCTTCACTCGTTGGGCGCATTGCGACACTGTTAACGCGGTCCGGCCCCGACGTCGCCAGGATTCCCGCTGGCGCCGAGGGTAGGCCGATCCGCTATTGTTACGACCGAATCTCGAGCGAAACTATTTTGTCGTTCCGAATCGTGAAGACGAATTCGAGCTCGATGGGACTTCCGGGGAAATTTCCGGCCAACCGGTTGGTGACGACAAACGCTCCATCTTTTTCAGCCAGGCTCAGCGGAGTGACGGTGTGTCGATATTTCCTTTTCGTTTCCGCTTTCCACTCTTTAATGGCGGCCAATCCCTGGTGCGTTTCGTTCTCGTCTTGGACCGTAGCTGCTTCGGCGAAGCATTGATCGAACAGACTGGTGTCACCGCTGTTCTCGGCCGAGACGTAGAGGGCGATTGGTTTCGGAAGGTTTTTGATCATGCCGGGGACGTCGGTTGCGGCGCAGGCTCGGTCTTATGCTCGTGACCGGCGAAGAATCGTTCGATGACATAAAAGGTAACTGGGATCAGGAAAATCGCGATGGCAGAGGCGGCGATCATGCCGCCAATGACAGTGGAACCGAGGACGCGACGGGCAACGGCACCGGAACCGCTGGCGAACCACAACGGCAGACAGCCGAAGATAAACGCGAACGACGTCATCAGGATCGGGCGGAGTCGAAGGCGAGCCCCTTCGAGGGCGGCATCGAGAAGCGGTTTACCTTTCTCGTATTCCTCCTTGGCGAACTCGACAATGAGGATCGCATTCTTGGCCGCGAGGCCGATCAGCATGATGAGACCGATCTGGGCGAAAATGTTGTTTTGCATGTCGCGCAGCCAAAGCGTCAGGAACGCGCCAAACACGGCGACCGGCGTGCCGAGCAACACACTGAAGGGCAGCGACCAGCTTTCGTAAAGTGCGGCGAGAATCAGGAACACGAAAAGAAGCGACATCCCGAAGACCGCTGTCGGAGAAATGCCTTGTTGCGCCTTCTTCTCCTGGTAGGAAATGCCGAGATAGTCGTAACCCATCTCGCTCGGCATGGTTTGGGCGAAAGTTTCCTCGAGCGCGTTCATGGCCTGATTGGAGCTGTAACCGGGCGCGGCCGCGCCATTGATTTGGGCCGAGCGATATTCGTTGTGCCGCAAGGTGAATTCCGGACCTGAAACATCCTTGATGGTGGCGATCGCGTCGAGTGGAACGGGCGTGCCGTTCGCATTGCGAACGTAGAATTGCCCGACGTTCTTCGCGTCGGTGCGGTAATCACCTTCGGCCTCGATGTAAGTCTGCCAGGTTCGGCCGAAGCGATTGAAATAATTGACGAAATATCCGCCCATGAATGTTTGCAGGGTTTGATAGACTGAGCTCAGATCGATCCCCTGCTTGATTACTTTGTCGCGATCGACGTTCACGAAAACCTGCGGCACGTTGGGCTGAAAGGTCGGAATAAGCGTACCGAGCTCAGGTCGCTTGCGGGCCGCGGCCAGGAACGTTTGCATGTTTTTCGCGAGAAACGCGACGTCTTTGCCGGCGCGATCCTGGAGAACAAACGTGAATCCACCGGATGTGCCGACGCCTGGAATGGCCGGAGGCGGAAAGGCGAAAGAGACTCCTTCGCTCAGACCCGAGAGATATTTATTTAGTCGCAGCTTGATGGCGTCGTATTGCTCCTCCGGTTCCGTCCGTTCGCTCCACGGCTTGAAAGTGACAAAGAAGAATGCGTGATAGGTATCGTAGACCAGACTGAGCAGGCTAAAGCCGATTACGCTGGTCGTGTTCTTGACGCCCGGCGTCTTCTTCAAGAAATCTTCGATCTCCTTACAAACCTGATCGGTCCGCTGGAGCGAAGCGGCGTCGGGGAGCTGCAAAGCGATGTACATATAGCCCTGGTCTTCCTCGGGCAAAAAGCTGCTCGGTAATCTCGATCCAAAAACGCCGGCGCCGACCGCGAGAACCGCTAGCAGTGCGAAACTGAGCACGGCTTTGCGAATCGCGAGCCGGGACCAGTTGACGTAACCATTCGTAGCCCGGCTGAAAACGCGATTGAAGAGACCATAAAACCAACCGAGCGGTCCCCGGACCTTCTTTTTTGGCCGAAGCAGGATCGACGCGAGCGCCGGACTGAGCGACAGCGCATTGAACGCAGAAAGAATGACTGAAATGGCAATCGTTAAGGCGAATTGCTGATAGAGACGGCCTGTGATTCCGGGAAGAAATGCAGTCGGAATAAACACGGCCGAGAGGACGAGCGCGATGCCGATGACAGGTCCGGACACTTCGCGCATCGCCAGGAGGGTCGCGTCGCGCGGATTCATTCCTTCCTCGATGTGACGCTCGACCGCTTCCACCACGACGATCGCGTCATCCACGACGAGACCGATTGCCAAAACAAGACCAAAAAGCGAAAGCGTATTAATCGAAAATCCGAACAGCGGGAAAAGCAAGAATGTGCCGACCAACGATACCGGGACAGCGCACAGCGGAATGAGGGTCGCCCGCCAGCCCTGGAGAAAAACGAAGACAACCAGCACGACGAGCACGAGGGCTTCGAGCAGGGTTTTCACAATCTCACTCATCCCTTCGGTAACCGCGAGCGTCTGATCGAGCGCAACGGTGTAATCGATGTCGGCCGGGAACCGCTCCCTGGCTTCCGTCATCAGCCGGCGCACGCCCTGAGCAGCTTTGACCGCATTTGTTCCCGGTAATTGGTAGAGAGCGAGAATCGCGGAGGGTTGGCCGTTCAACCGGCCTTTTACATTGTAGGTTTGAGCGCCGAGTTCGATCCGGGCGATGTCTTTCACGCGCACAAACGATCCGTCCGGATTTGCTTTCACCACGATTTCGCCAAATTCCTCCGGCGTTTGGAGACGACCTTGCGCCCGCACGGTGTAGGTAAACTTTTGTCCTTGCGGGATCGGTTCGCCGCCGACCTGTCCGGCCGGATTCACCGTGTTCTGCTTTTGCACGGCGGTGACGATGTCCGGGACGGTGATGCCGAGCTTGGCCAGCTGGTCGGGCTTGACCCAAAGCCGCATCGCGTATTGCCCGGCGCCGAACACCGCCACATTGCCAATGCCGGGCACACGGGTCAGCGGATCGACCAGATTGATGTAGCCGTAGTTCGCCAGAAACGTTCCGTCGTACGTTCCCTTGGGCGAATAAAGAGCGAGGAGCATCAGCGGCGCGGTGGTCGATTTCTTGACCGTGACGCCGTAATTGTTGACGTCCGCCGGCAATTGCGATTGCGCCTGTGACACTCGCAGCTGCGTCAGGACGTGATCGATGTTGGGATCGGTCGCGACGTCGAAATTGACGATCAATCGGATGTCGCCGCTGTTGGCGTTAACCGAGTACATGTAATTCATGTTGTCGACACCACTTATCTGTTGCTCGATCGGCGCCGCGACGGATTGCTCGACCGTCAATGCGTCGGCGCCCGTGTAATGCGTCTGAACCTGGATCTCCGGCGGCGCGATTTGTGGATATTGCGAGATCGGGAGGGAAAAAAGACAGACGGCGCCGATCAGCGTCATCAGGATCGCGATAACGATCGCGACAATGGGACGTCTGACAAAAAATGCGGACATCGCGCAGGCCTTAAGGCGACGAACCCGGCTTGGGCGCGGCCGCCTGTTCCGGTGCCGTCCATTCCTTCACCGTCACGGTGGCACCTTCGCGGGCCTTTTGCAGGCCCTGGACAATGACTCGGTCTCCGGGTTTCAAACCTTCCGAGACCTGCCACATCGCGCCGATGCGCTCGCCCATTTTTACGGGACGAATACCGACCTTGTTGTTCTGATCGACCAGGGCGACCTGAAAGTTGCCCTGCAATTCGGTCACCGCTTCCTGCGGAACGACGAGGGCATTTTGAACCGTATCGGGAACGAATCGCACCTTTCCAAATTGCCCCGGCCGCAAAATGGCGTCCGGATTTGGAAAGGTCACGTAGTAGTGAATCGATCCCGTCTTGGGGTCGAGGTTTCGGTCCAGGGCATAAAACTTTCCTTTGCGCGGGTAGAGGGTGCCGGTGCCGAGAATCAAATCGAAGTCGATGCTCTTGAGGAGCGCCTGGCGTTTCTCCGAATCCGGATAGCGGGCAAAGAAATCGGTCAATCCACCTTCGCCCACCGTGACATTGGCCTTGATCGGATCGATCTGCGACACCGTGGTGAGCGGAGCTGTCGCGGAAGGACCAACCAGATCGCCCACTTGGTTATTGGCAAATCCGGCCATGCCATCGATTGGCGCCACGATTTTGGTGTAGCCAAGATTCAGTTCGGCTTGCTTCACGGCGGCTTCATCGGCTTCAACGTTGGCTCGACTCGAGCGCGCCGCGGCAATCGCCGTATCTCGTTCCTGATCGCTAATGACCTTTCTGTCGAACAAGTCCATCGCGCGCTTCTCGTCCGCATCCGACTTCGTTTGCGCCGCCTGATCTTTCATCAGGGTCCCCCTGGCCTGGGCCAGCGCCGCCTCGAACGGTCGCGGATCAATCTGGAAAAGCAGATCGCCTTTCTTGACCAGGCTGCCTTCCTGATAATCGCGCGAGATGATGTAGCCCTGCACCTGAGCGTTGATATTCGCGTTGATGAAACCGTCGAGGGTCGCAACCCGCTCGAGCACGCGCGGGACATCCCGCGGCTGGACGGTCGTTACGAACACTTCGGGCGTCGACGGCCCCGCGGGCGCCGGCTTGCGCGAGCAACCAGGGAGAACCGATCCGACCAGCAATATCGCAACCGTAAATCGAAAAGAGTTCATTGTTCGTTCGCGGCCTTCGCTGCGTTTACAAAAATTTGAGAAGAGCATCGCTGGTCTCCTTCGGGTTTTCCTCAGAAATCCAGTGACCCGCATTTTTCACGATGACAACAGTGACGTCGCGGGCGACGACCTTCATCTGCTCGGCGAGCGGTTGACCCAACGACTTGTCGCCGCCGATTGATAACACCGGCATGGTTAGCTTCGTGCGCGACAATTCCGCGAAATCGTTGGCCAGTTGAGGCCACGAGGCAAAATAGGCCCAGGCGGCGCGCATCCGGCCGGGTCGCGAGTACGCTTCGGCATAGGCCTTGCGATCGGCTTCGGGAATCGATTTGGTTTTGTCCGCGGCAAAGACGTTCCAAAAATATTCGAAGTAGGTCCGCTCGCGGCCCTGGACGAGCTGCTCCGGATATTCGCCGTTGAAACGAAAGTGCCAGAACCGCGGATCGTCGTAGATCGGTTCCCAACCTGCCACACCCGGCAGGAACGCATCCATGACCGCGAGCTTTTCTGTTTCGGCCGGGAACTGCGCCGCATAGGCGTCAGCCACCATCAAACCGATGTCGTGCCCGACCACGCGCGCCTTTTCAATCTTTAGCTGCCGCATCAAATCGTGAATGCGGCTTGCCGACGTTTTCATGTCGATGCCGTCGGCCGGGATCGACGAGTCGCCAATGCCCGGCAGGTCCGGCGCAATGACGGTGAATTTTAGGGCGAGCTGCGCCATGAGCGGGCGCCACATTCGCGAGGTCTGGGCGTATCCGTGTAATAACAACACCGCCGGACCATTCCCCGCGGTAAGGTAATGCAATTGTACCTTGCCGACCACGGCGTCGCGCTCGACGACGTCCTCGGCCGCGGCCGCGGTGCTGACGGCAGCAATGATGAGGGCAAAAGAAAGCAGCGACCGCATATGCTCGATTATTGTCGTCGGGTGAAAATTGCCGAGCTTTTTTCTGGCAGATTTACCGTAAGGATAAAACAGTTCTTTGCGGCCTTCCTCCCAGGCGGCCTTCATCTCGGGCTTGGTGATGTCCCAATCCGGCCGGCATTTCTGGAGAACGGCACGTAGATCCTGGCGCAGATCTTCCATGGTCGGCCGGCCGAAGAACCAATAGCCGTTATATATCTTGTAGACGACAAGACCCGGTTCGAGAACAATCACGTGCGGAATCATGGGATTGTGGACGGCGTCCGTGTATTCCGCGATCTCGAGATCCTTTTGAATGATCCGTCGCACGTCGGACAAGAATGGCCAGTGGGCGCCGACTCCGGTGCGGTATTCGTTGGTGTCGGTAATGTTGTCGGTGGTTATCGTGATCAGCCGGCAGTAGGCGACTTCCAGTTCGCGATGAAGTTGGACAAGTCCTTCCGCTTGCCGCCGGTCTTTCGGGCAATAGCCTCCGCGGCCCAGGATCAGGACCATGGGATCCTGTCCTTGTAACTCCGAAAGCTTCCTGCGTTTCCCAGAATGATCGGTTAGCTCGTAATCTGGGAAAACGGCTCCCGGGACAATGTCAGGACGCATAACGGATGTCAGTTCAGCGCCGAAAAGCTCGTCGGGTCCATGAAGTAATGATCGATCTTATCAACCAGAGGCCCGCTCTTTTCCGACTCGGCCTTCACCTTCTGCCATTCCGGATCAGCCTGGAACGCAGCCCAATTCTTCTCCGCTTCGGCGCGACTGGGATGTTCGAGAATGTAGACGAACAGATTTTGCGACTCCGGCGCGTCTTCCGGTACCCAGTAACCGACACTCTTCATGCTATGACGTTTGAAGATGGCGTCGGTGTGATCACCGAACCGCGCTTTGAGCGCATCCATTTTGGACTCGTGAACGTGATACAGACGCAACTCGTAAACATGGCGCGGCTTGTCTGGGTTCGAACCGCGAAGGGAGCTGAGGCAGAGCATCACGGCGGCTCCGCCAAGAAACGCGAACAGGTAAGACGTTTTCATATGTTTGGGTCCGGGCGTTGCCTCGCTCGTTAAGCTCCCATCGTCAGAACGACGCGAAAGCGGACCTTGCCGCTGTGCATCTGTTCGTAAGCTTCGGCGACACGGCTCAACGGATATTTCTCGATCATCGGATGGACGCCGGTCAGCGCGCTGAATTCCAGGGTGTCCTGCGAATCACGCGCCGTGCCGGAATACGAGCCGTCGATTGACCGCCGCCCGGCAATCATCGAGAACATGCCTATCGTCAACGGATCGGGCGGCGCCGCGGGAACCACCAGCCGGCCGCTCGGGCCCAGCCCATCGACGAGAGCGGAAATAGCTTTGCCGCTCGGCGCCGTGGCCAGAATCGCGCGCGCGCCGCCAAGCTTCTGTAACTGCGCCGCACCATCGCCCGCCTCGGTATCGATGTAATGATGCGCGCCCAGTTTGCGCGCCAGCTCTTCTTTATCCTTGCCCCGCCCTATAGCCACCGTCCGGAACCCCATCCGGCGCGCATACTGAACGGCCAGGTGACCCAGCCCTCCGATGCCGTGGACCGCCACGAGATCGCCGCCCCGGGCGCCGGAATTCCGAAGGGCGTTATGGACCGTTACGCCCGCGCACATGAACGGACCGACTTCCTCCGACGGCAAATCATCGGGAATAGCCGCCACTGCTTCCGCTCCGATGATTAAGTAATCGGAATAGCCGCCATCGAAATCGATCCCGGTAATCTTGCGCTTCACGCACATCGCGAAATCGCCGCGCCGGCATGGATCGCAGACGAAACAGTGTCCGCCATGCCACCCCACACCGACCCGCTGATCTTTTGTCCATTGCCCGACGTCGCTTCCAACTGTATCGATCCGGCCGGCAATTTCGTGACCGGGCACACGCGGATATTGAATTCCCGGCCAGAGACCGTCCTTCACCAGCACATCGCTGTGGCAAATGCCACACGCTTCGACTTTGACGCGAACCTGCCGCGGCCCGGGCTCAGGGATGTCGCGCTCCACTAATTCAAAGTCTCCGCCAGGTTTCGAAATCTGCGCTGCTTTCATTTTCATCTTATCCCTCATTCTCACGACGGACTTTTTCCATGGAGCGATTGGCGGCCGCGGTCGCGTTCTCCGGGTCTTGGCCGTTCAGACGCGCATCCAGGTACGGTGCGTACCAGTCCGACCAACGATGCTTGCCGTGTGTGCTTTCGTATTGCCCATGGTGTTCCTCCGTCTCACGCAGGAGTTCGGCAAGACTGGCTACGTCCATGGCGGTGCGCGAATCAGCTTTCCAGTCTCGTCCGGGAAACCGTTCTCTAAGCTCCTGGAGCAGCCAGCCGTTGCCATCCGGGTCCTGAAAGGAGGCAAACGAAAAGTAGGAACGCCTTTGCGGATCCGGCCCGCTGACGCGTGGGTTGTCGCCGGTGTTGTTGAAGGGCCCGCCGGCATAATTGAAGACCTCGCTCACCTTTACGCCGCGCGCGACCAGCTCAGCGCGCGCCGCCTCGATGTCGTTGACTGCGAGCGTAAGGCTGTCGACGGAACCCGGCCTCATCGATGTCACCCCTTTGCCGAAGATGATTGAGGTCGGAGAATTGTGGGGCGTCAATTGCACGACGCGAAACTCGTCGCCTTTCACAAAATCAGCATCGAGCCGCCAGCCAAGTTTCTCGTAAAAATCCTTCGCGCAATCGACGTCAGAAACGCCGAGCACTACGACTTCCAACTTCATATCCATCGGTTCAGTCTTTGATTTTGTCATGACGGCTCCTCTTCATGGATGAATTCAGATGTTGAGTTGGACCGAGATGTGCCGCCCGTGGCAGAATCGCCCGCCGGTTACGCTTACTGCGGAAGCGCGTTTTAGCATGTGACGGTTGCGTGACGTTTGTCGATCACATTTGTAGGGGCGTTTGAAAGCCCGGCCTCGCGCTGGCGCGCTGCGTTACGGCTGTGAGACGCCGGCCGGCATCTGGATTCGCCGTCTCCCAGAGACGGCCTACAATTCGTCATGGAAATCAAACGAACTGGAACACAACCATCGAGCAAGGGACCGGCCGACTGGTTTACCGGCAACGTCCGGATCGATCCGTTGTTTCAACCGGCGGACCCGGCCCGCACGGCGAGCGCGAGCGTGACGTTCGAGCCCGGAGCGCGAACGGCCTGGCACACCCATCCGTTAGGTCAGCGACTGATCGTGATCGCCGGTTGCGGACGAGCTCAATCCTGGGGAGGACCGATCGAGGAAATTAGGCCCGGCGACGTGGTCTGGTTTCCGCCCGGCGAAAAGCATTGGCATGGCGCCGCACCTACTACCGCGATGACGCACATCGCCATTCAGGAGCAGCTCGACGGCAAGGCGGTCGAGTGGCTCGAGAAGGTCACGGACGACCAGTACGAGGGAAAAACACACTAGCAGGATTCTTAACGAAACCGCTGCCGCGATAAGAGTGGAGCGGATCGCGGTTCAACGGGGTCCCTCGACTGCGCTCGGGA
>JBAPMH010000154.1:0-15578 GCA_049278515.1 Chthoniobacterales bacterium | reverse complement strand
GAAAACGACCAGCATCATCGCGAGCAATAACTTCGCGCGGAAGCTGAGCGTTCCCACAAAACTGTACTTGGAGGTAATGGCTTGGTTACTTGGCTGGGAAATCGACATGCAGAGTCATGCCGGTTTTCAATTCCACGGGACGCTGCCGGACGTCGTCACCAGCCACCCAGGCCTTCAGCACGTAGTTACCGGGAGGAAGATGCTCGAGACGGTATCGGCCGGCGGTGTCTGTTTTTTGAAAATAAGAAGTCTCCAGAACCAGGATGGTGCCGCGCATCCGCTCGTGAATTTCGCAATGGATCGTGACGGCTCCCGGTTTATCGAAAACGACCACGCTCGGTTTTTCGTCTTTGCGGTAACGGCCCAGATCGAAACGTTTCGTCTTCGAGTAAGAAAAAACATTGTGGTAGGTCTCGTCCATGTTTGGGAACTCGACCGCGGTTCCTACCAGGATCGGCAGAAGATCGGGCGCGAACGCGACATTCTTTTGGGCGACCTGGGCTTGTGATTTCTGAACGTTGGCGGCCTGCGTGTGGAAATCGCCCTCGAGATAAACCACCGCGGCCGGCGGATTCGTTGGGGCCAGGGCAATGTCGGGCGCAGTCGCGTAGCGCTGATTCAGACCGCGATCAAAGGACGGTTTTGGAAGCTGGACAGTCCCTTCAATAACCACCTGGGCCCGAATGGACCCGGCACTCAAAACGAGAACGAAACTGAGGATGGAGAAGCCGCAGCGCACAATCTTCTGGAAATAGCGAGAAAGGTGCCATCTCGGCCCTCGGAATAGGGCCCGTTAGTAATATTCCCTTGCGTCTTCCCAGGCTGTTGCGGGCGAACAGTTTACTCCGTTCGTAACGCCGCCATCGGACTGATCCGGGTGGCGCGGCGGGCGGGAGCCAGGTCGCGAACAGGGCGATGGCCGCGAGCCGGCTGAAGCAGGACTGCATTTGGCTTGGAGATCACTGGTGAAGCGATCGCCAACCGCGGCGTCGACGCGCCACATGTCGTTGCCCCATTTAGCACGTCCATCTTCATTGCGGACGTACCGAAAAGCTGCTGGTTCCAGCGGGGGCGCGCCGAAGATCTGATGCCATATTGAGCTAGTGTCCATCCCGCTTTCTGGCGGGGTCCGGCATTTGCTTACCCGTAGCAAACAATGAAAAAACTCCTCCTCATTACGGCTTTGGCCCTTGGTGCATGTTCAAAGGTTGAGATCCAAAATCCGCCTCTGATGACCCAGGAAGTCCCGGTGCCAGTCCAACAATCGTCGACTGACAGAATTGTGGAAATAGACCGGTTGCTCAGCGCTCCTTTGACCGGGACACAACAGGACGCCGATATGCGCGCCACCTTGCGGGCCGAACGCGATGCTCTCACCGGGCATTCACGCGTAACCAGGCAAAATGTTGCCCCGGTATTGCCAACCTACCGCGAACCAGCCGGCAACCAGCACATTGTCGTAGCCCAGGATGCGCAAAACAGGAACTTGAACTATTTGGAGCAAATGACGCCGTCGGAGCGGAAGCGTCATCTCGAGGAAATTCGAGCCCTCAACACCCGCACCCACACCGTGGTTGTGACGCCGAATCGTTAACTGCGATCGGCAATAGGTCTACTCGGTTCGCAGTGCCGCCATCGGACTGATCCGGGTGGCGCGACGGGCGGGGAGCCAGGTGGCGATGAGGGCGGCGATGGCGAGGGTGAGGGGAGCGATCGTGAACGCAATCGGATCGAGCGCGCCAACTTCGTAAAGCATTCCGCTCAGGATTTTGCCGGTCCCGGCGGCGAGAAGCAGGCCGATAACGATGCCGGTCAGGAGCATAACCGAGCCTTCCCGCATGATCATGCGCAGGACGACACCAGGTTGGGCGCCGAGCGCCATTCGGATGCCGATCTCGCGGGTGCGCCGGGCGACGGAATACGCTTTCACGCCGTAAAGACCTACGACGGCAAGTCCGAGCGCGAGCCCGCCGAAAACGGAGAACATCGCGGCACCGGCGCGGACAACCCAGAGCTGAAAGTTGCTGTCGAGATGTTGGGCGAATGTTTTCAGGGTTAGGACCGGCAACGCAGGATCGACTTCACGGACGGTTCGCCGGAGAAGATCGGCGGTGTTGCCTTCGCTGCCTGGTGGGAGCGAACGGAACCGGACAAAGAAGGTGACGTTGCTCTGAAATGCGCGTGCGAACGGGACGTAAATCTGGCCGGCCGGGTCTTTCCCGAAGAGTTCCTGCTTTGTCGCGGGAACAATGCCCACGATCTCAATTGTCTCTTTTCCTGTTTCCCCGCTCAGGTCGGCTGCGGCTCCGACACTTCGCGACCCGCCCTTGGCCTTGGGCGCGTTGTCGCTCGCGTATTGGATGCGCTGGCCGAGCGCGTCTCCTTCCGGCCAAAGTTTTTTGGCCAGGACTTCGTCGATGATCGCGACCATCGGGCCAGGTTGCGTCGTCTCCGCTGCTGTGAAGACGCGGCCGCGGACAACCGGCAGGGTAACCGTGGCGAAATAATCCGCGCCGACGGTGTTCCAGGCGGCGTTGAACGCAAGCCCTTCAGCGGCCGTCGCCGGCTTGGCGTCGGGAGCCGGTTGAAGACCCCCGCGCTGAACATTGCGGCTGAGCGAAATCATCCCGAACGGAACCGTAGCCGAAACGCTGGCGTGCTCCACGCCCGGAAGCGCGGCAAGCCGCTCCTCCAGGTTGCGATACAAATCCTGGCCGCGTTTCTGGTCGTAGCCGGCAAGGCTCGCGTCGGTTTCGAGAAGGAAACTCGCGCCCGGCTTCAGGCCGGTTTCGACGGAGGCGGCTTTGCCAGCACCGCGAATGAAGAGCGCTGCCGCGGTGAGCAAGGCGAGCGAGAAAGCGATTTGCGCCACAACCAGGGGATTGCGCGGGAGAAATTTCCAACGGCGTCGGACCACATCTTCGCCCGCCTGTTCCTTGAGATCGGCGACCACGGCGCTCTTCGAAACTTTCAGCGCCGGGCCGAGCGCGAAACCGAGCGTGCCCACCACGCAAAAACCGAAGGTGGCCGCGAGGATGGCCGGGTTTGGGCCCGCCAGCCAGACGATATCGAGCGGCAACATCTTGCCGAGCGAAGCCACGAGGAGATCGGACGACCAAAGTCCAAGCACGAGTCCGGCCGCCCCGCCAAGCAGCGCGAGGACGAACCCTTCCGTTAGCAGTTGCCGCACGATTCGGAAACGGCTGCCGCCAAGCGCGAGGCGAATCGCGATCTCTTTCCGGCGCGCCGTGCCCCGGGCGAGCAGCATGTTCGCGAGGTTAAGGCACGCCACGAGAAGGACTACCACCGCCATCCCAAGTAGCATCGGCGCGATCGCCGCCAGCCCGCCTTCGCCCGCGGGCGAGGTGCTGACGGAAAAGCGCGAGATTGGCGTGGTGGTGAAGGTCTGGTCCTTTTGCTCGACCGGGAATGCTTTTTCGAGATTCGCCGCGAGCCCTTCGAGCGCCGGCTTTGCGGAGGCTGCGGTCATTCCCGGCTTGAGCCGGCCGATCACGATTAACTGTTGCCCAGCGCGATCGCCGAACGCGCTCTTGTTCGCCTGTTCAAAATCGTTGGCGATTCGGTCGTAATTGCTGAGCGGCACCCAGACTTCCACGGAAAAAATCTGAAGCGTTCCGGTGAAACCGCGCGGAGCGATGCCGACGATGGTGAACGGGTGACCGTTCACGAGCAGTTCGGAGCCGAGCACGGACGGATCGAGATTGTGTTTCTGCCAGTAGGCGTAACTGACGATCGCGACCGGGGTGTTGCGGCCGAGCGCTTCCTCTTCGGCAGTGAAAGTCCGGCCGCGGGCGAGGGGAACGCCCAGCACGGAAAAGTAATTCGAGCTAACGATCGCGCCAAAGGTTCGCCGGGTATCGCCCTTCTGGCCGAGGCCGATCATGGCGAGGTTATACGACATCACGTCGGCGAAGACGGTATTTTGGGCGCGGATATCCGCGTAAGTGGGGTAGGAAAATCCGCGATACGTTTTTGGGTTCTTCTTGTCCTGCGAGAAAACCTGGACGACTTCCTGGGCCTTCGCGTAGGGCGGCGGCGCGAAAAACATTGTGTGGACAAGACTAAAGACGGCGGTGTTCGCGCCGATTCCGAGGGCGAGGACGATTACAGCCGCGGCGGTGAAGCCCGGCGCCTTGTACAGCTGTCGGAGGGCGAACTTAAGATCCTGGATCATATGCAGTGGGATGCGGGGTGGGGGGCGGTTGGATTCAAAAATCGCACGCCAGGAGGAAGTTGCTCCGGTTAGCCCGGCGGAAGAAAGTGCCTAATGGATCTAGCCAATATCCAAGAGGCCACGGAATGGTTTGAAGTCCTGCAAACCAGTAAACGGACCCAAACCGCAATGATGACGCTTGCGCCCGGGAAGAGAACGGGCCGTAAAGCGGAGGCGCATGCCAAGAGCGATCAGGTTCTGCTGGTGCTCTCGGGAAAACTGTCGGGCAGCGTCGGCAGCGAAACCGTCAGTTTGAAAAAGGGAGATATCCTATTGATCCGCGCCGGGACTCCGCATCGATTCGAAAATCCCGGCCGGCAACGGGCAGTGACCTTCAATGTTTATTCGCCACCCGAGTATCCACCGGGCACAAAGGGATGATCAAACCGCCACGAGCGGCGTAAAATCGTGCGGCGAAGCCGTGCTGTTAAACTTCGGGTAGAGGAATTTCGTCACGGGCGCGTTTTCTTTCGCCACCCCGCTGGCCTCCTGGAGACCTGCCTCGCGCAGCCGGGTGAGCGATTGCTCGAGTAGACGCGTCCCAAAGCCGCGATTCCGATATTCCATGGAAATGCAGGGGCCCGGGACGAGGTGGAAGTCAGCGTCGGCTTCCGGAGAGATGATGGCGGCGCCAATAATGCGCAAACCATGCCGGAGCGCGAGACACTGACAGGTGGTCGGCGAGCTGAAGGCCCGTTCGAGCCAGAGCTCAAGCCGCTCCATGACTTCCTGCATCGCCGGGCTCCAGGACGGGTCGAGAACAAACGAGCTCGAAATAATTTTCCGCAGCTCTTTTTCGTCCTCCGCCGTGGTCGAGCCGATTTCGTAATGCTCCGGCAACTCGTTCGCGAATGATGGGAGCTGAGTCAGGTCCCAGCGAAACCGAATCCAGTTGCTCAAATTCATACAGATCGTCCGGTAGTATCGGCGTGAGCGGACGGGCCGCAACTGGACGTTCGGGAAACAATCGCCTGCAGAGCCATAATCCCAGCCAGCGCCTATTCCTGAGGCGACCGGCGGACGTGGTCGGGGATCAAATGGCCTGAACGGCCTTGAGCGTCTCGTGAAACGAGTTGTAGAGCTCCCGATACTGGGCGACGCCGCGCCGCAGCACCGGCTTGAAGTTCGCCAGGTCCGCGATGTTGATGATCTGATCCACGCTTTGCACAAACGCGCTCATGGCGTCGTTGGTGGGGAAGCGGTGGCTGAGGAGGACGACGAAATACTGGCGTCTCTCGGCGCCCGGCCGGGCGATCATGGCCCGCAGGATCGGATTGTTCCGGGGATCGGAGCCTTTAAAGTTTTCGTAGATGATGACGATGTTATAGCTGTAGGTCTTCAGCTTCAGGAGCACGTCTTCTTCGAACAGGCCCAGGTGGACCTTGTAGGTCATGTCGATCAACTGCGGCACGACCATTTTCTGGTACTGCTGGTGATCGACGCAAACGAGCGCCGTGTTATCGCCGAGATCGAAAAAGGAAGAGTCTTGGTTTTCCATGGGTTAACGAAATGCGTTGATCGGGACATCCATGCGCAACCCGGAATCCAGATCGTTGTCGACCCCGCGGCTTTTCTGGATCAGATCGATCCCGCGCCCGACCCGCCCCTTGCGGGAAGCGAAAAGCCTGGCGGTTTCTTCCGTGATGCAATCGTTTTCGTAAGCGTTCAGGATCGATTGATCGAAGGTCATCCAACCGAAGGGCGAGCTGGCTTCGATGATTTCGTAGAAATTGCGATGCTCGCCTTCGCCGATCGCGATCGTTTCCCGCGTCCGTAAATTGTTCCCGAGAATTTCGGTGAGCAACTGCCGGCCTCCGCCGACTTTCGGCGCGAGCCGCTGGCTCACGATGTAGCGCAAGGTATCCGCGAGCCGGATGCGAAGCTGCTGCTCTTCTCCGAGGGAAAAAAGGCCGAGGATACGATTAATCGCCTGGCCGGCATCCACCGTATGAAGCGTGCTCAGAACCAGGTGCCCGGTTTCGGCGGCCATTAGAGCTACTTCGACCGTCGCCCGGTCGCGCATTTCGCCGACCAGGATGACTTTTGGAGCCTGGCGGAGGGCCGCGCGCAACCCGTTGGGATAGTTGTTAAAGTCGTGACCCAGCTCGCGCTGGTTGAAGGTGGCCCTCTTCGTCGGGTGGACGAATTCGATCGGGTCTTCCAGGGTGACGATGTGCACCGGCTGGTGCTCGTTGATCTCATTGAGCAACGCCGCCAGAGTAGTCGTCTTGCCGCTTCCCGTCGCACCGGTGACAAGGACCAATCCCGTTTTTTCCTTGGCGATTTCCGAAAAAATCGTCGGCAACTCCAAACTCGTGATCGTCGGAATATGGCCTTCCAGTTTGCGCAGGACGATCGAGAAATGCCCCTGCTGCCGGAAAATATTGACGCGGAAACGCGCATCGGTTCCGAGCGAATAACTGCAATCGCACGACCCGCCGGTGAGGTAATCGTAAATCAGCCGGCGATTGCCCTGCATCAGGGTCAGGGCGATTTGCTCCGTCTGGTAGGGGGTGAGGGCCTCGATGGGCGGATCCACAAAGACAGGCTTTAGTTCGCCAAAATCCTCGACCTGCATCGGGTGACCAACCGAAAAATTGAGATCGGAGATGCCGTCATAGGTCTGGAGCATCGCGAATAGAATTTTGTCGAGATCGGGAATTCTCATTGGGTTCGAGCTCTATTCTTCGCTGCCATCGGCCGGCGGCTCCTTCAGGAACGGGCGGAATTTCTTTTTGTCGATCGCCTTGTCGTAGGCTTCTTCCGGTGAAATGCGGGCATGGCGCAGATGCTCCATGATGGCGTCGTCGAGCGGTTGGTTGCCCTTCTTTTTCCCGACCTGGATCATGCCGGGGATCTGGTGCGTCTTGCCTTCCCGAACGAGATTCGCGATTGCCATGTCCACCACCAGGATCTCGAGCGCGGCCACCCGGCCCGCCTTGTCGATGCGCTTGAAAAGGTTCTGCGCGATTACGCCTTTGAGCGATTCGGCCAGGGTAGCTCGAATCTGGTTTTGTTGATCGGTTGGGAAAACGTCAATGATACGATCGACCGCCTTGGCGGCACTGGAAGTATGGAGTGTTCCAAAAACAAGGTGGCCGGTGGCGGCGGCCGTCAGGGCCAGCTCGATCGTCTCGAGGTCGCGCATTTCACCCACCAGCAGGATATCGGGATCTTCGCGCAACGCGCCGCGCAGGGCGGCGGCAAATGAGCGGGTGTGGACACCCACTTCGCGGTGCTGGACCAGGCAGTTCTGGCTGCGATGCACAAATTCAATCGGATCCTCGACCGTGATGATGTGGTCATGCCGTTGCAGGTTTGCGTAATCCATCATCGCGGCCAGGGTGGTGGACTTGCCGGAGCCGGTGGGGCCGGTGACAAGGACCAGCCCTTTCTTGAGCAGCGGAAATTTTCTCAGAACAGGCGGCAGACCGAGCTCATCTACAGTCAACACCGTGGACGGGATCAGACGGAAAACGGCCGAGATGCCATATTTTTGCTGGAAGAAATTCGCGCGGTAACGGGCCATTCCTGGCACCTCGTAGCCGAAGTCGATGTCGGAGGTTTCCTCGAAGACTTTGATTTTTCCTTCGGGGGCGATTTCATAAACCATCGCTTTCAACTCATCGTTTTGGAGCGCCGGATAATCGACGCGGACGAGTTCGCCATTGATGCGGAGCATCGGCGGGTTGCCGGTGGAGAGATGAAGGTCGGATGCCTTCTGTTCTCCCATTAGCTTGAAGAATGAGTCGATACGGGCCATGGGCGCGGTCCCGATTAAAGCTAAATCGGTGCCAGCCAGGGGGGATTCACCGCGGGGAAAGCGCGGCTCAATTGCCGCCTCTTTTCCTACTGACTCGAATACGACGCTGCCTCCAGCGTCGACCGAACCTGCTCGAGCAATTTTTCGCGCGTGTAAGGCTTTGGAATAAAGCCCTTCAGACCCTGCGCCAGCATGTTCCCAAGCTTGCTCTGCTCCGCGAAACCGCTGCTCAAAACCACCGCCACCTCTGGATTCAGCGCCCGCAACTCGTCAAAGACTGCGTCGCCATCCATCACCGGGAGGAAGAAATCGAGAATGACCAGGCCGATTTGTTTCCCAATGAGCTGATAAATCTTGAGAGCTTCGAACCCATCCTTGGCCAGCACGACTTTATAACCTTCGTCGGTCAGCATCGCAGCAGCCAGCTCGGCGATTTCCAATTCGTCTTCCACCAGCAGAATCAGGTCGCGGTTTCCCTTTCGATTCAGGACGTCAATCTCCGCGGGAATGGCTTCGGGCTGGGACAACGGCTTTTTGTTTGCCGTCACAGGGGTCTTGGTTCGGCCGGGAAGTTTCTCAGCTGTTGCTTTCGCTTTTGGGCCGGCCGGTTCCTCTTCAGCGGCAGGTCGAACAACCGTAAATGACGGGGGCCGGGCCGGGTCGGGCGCTCTCTTTGATTTGGAAGCGGACCCTTCAAGAATCCGCGACGTTACCCGGTCAAAAAGAGATTGGGCCGTTTTGGAGGCGAGCTCGACCCGTTCTCCGAGCATCTCGATATAGTTATATTCACCCTTATGCTGGCGGGCCAAATCCGCGTAACGCGAAATTTGCTGCAACATTGAATTCAGTTCAGTCGAAGTGGTGGCGATCCACTTCAAATCCTCTTGATCGAGCATAAGCGGGGGAAGCGGTCTAGGTCTGATCGCGGTCGGTTAAACAGGCCCAGAAAACGCAACCAATTACGGCAAGAAAAGCGACCGAAAATGAACCAATGGTGAGCATGAAAAAGAGGCGACTACGTCCAGCACGGTTCATGCCCCCTGCGACGCTCCGCGTCAACCGGAATTCGAGGCTCCAAATCGAGGCGTCCCAAAAAAATCGTGGAGGACACGGCGGTAGACCCGGCGCTTCATCGGCGGCAGCCAACCCAGATCGAATTCGTCCGGACGGATCCAGCGCGAATTCCGAAATTCCGCGTTCGGCGCGGCCGGATTGACCAGAGTTTTCGATCCGCGCAGGCGGAGAAGAAAATAGTAATGAGCCTGCCCGCGAAATCCTTTTTTCGTGAGACCGGCCGGGAAACTGTAACGGTAAGGCCCCCGAACCTCCGCAATTCCATAGGCCGATCGGGGCAGCGAGATTTCTTCGAGGACCTCTCGCGCCAGGGCTTCCGCCGGCGTTTCGCCCGCCTCAATTCCGCCCTGGGGAAATTGCCAGGCGCCGGGCCTGTCGGCGCGTTCGCAGATCAGGATGCGTCCAGAACGATCCTGCACGATAGCTGCCACGGCGGGGCGATCGTTCATGACCATTTAGAATAGGGTAAGTCTCCTATTTGGGTCCTGTCATTTCGTAAGCGGGCCGGCTGCGTTATCCTCTGTCCTGATGAATTTCCGGACCGGATTCTATGCTGGCCTTCTTGTTGTGCTGATCGCCGGCCTATACCTCGTCCGGCTCTGGCAGCCCGAACGCCAGATAGAACTGCACAGCGTTCATCTGCTCTCTCAGATAGAAAAGAAAAACTGGAAGGCAGTGGACGAGTTTGTTGGTCGTGATTACCAGGATCGCTGGGGCAACGACCGCGCTTTGTTGCTCGAACGATTGCGGCTGGTTTTCCGCGCGCTTCCCCAGGCCCGGATTAACGCGGAATCGCCTTCAGTGCGGACCGAGAACGGCCGGGGCGCTTGGAGTGCGAAAATCACGATCACGGGCGCCGGGGAATTTGGCGGAGTGATCGAGGCCCGGGTCAACTCCCTGGAAGCTCCCTTTGAGCTGGAATGGCAGCGCCGAGCGACCTGGCCCTGGGATTGGAAGTTGATTTCCGTCCGTAATCCTGCGCTCAAAATTTCCGGCCTGTAGCCGCACTTCGCTATTTTCCGAGCGCGGTCCGGAGTTCTGTCTTGGCCGCTTCCACGTCCCGCGGAGTAGCCCCGCAAAGTAAGAGCGCGCGCAACTTGTCTCCCTGATAATACCGGGCCACGAACTTCTTCTTCGCGTAAGCGCCTTTCAGGTTCACCCGGGTCGGTTGCAAACTGAAATCGCCCACGAAGTCCATTCTGAGATCGAACATTTCCGTCCAAAAATAAGGGACCTGCTCATAGCGAATCCGCTTTTTGCCAGTCATGTTGGCCCCGGCGACGAGCCCCTGTTCACGCGCATTGTCCCAATGCGTCTGGCGGCGCACGCCCCCCATGATTCGATCCGGATAAAAGGCCAGGTCGCCGATAGCGTAGATGCCCTTTTCCTCCGTCTCGAGGTATTCGCTCACGGGCGATCCGTGCGGGCCGGACAGCGGGGTGTTGCGAACCAGCTCCAGGTTTGGCTCGGCCCCGCAGGCGACGACTGCTACTCCCGCCGCGATGCGGTTCCCGCTCTTGGTTTGGATGTTGCGGAGAACAGTCTTTCCTTCGAACCCATTCAGGCTTTCGCCAAGCAACACGCTCACCCCATGTTTTTCGAAATAACCGGTGACCCAGGTCCCCGTTTCGGGATCGAGATAACGGTTCAGGAGGTAGGCATTGCGGTGCATCATGCTCACCTTGAATTTCAACTGCCGGAGGCTGGCCGCCGCCTCACACGCGAGCAATCCGCCTCCCACCACCACGATCATTTTTTCCAGTGAGGCCATTTCCCGGAGCGCGAGCGCATCGCGAACGGTCCGCAGATAAATGACGTTCCCCAGGCCTACGCCGGCGACCGGTGGGCGGACGGGACGGCTGCCCATGGCCAGGCAGGCCTTGTTGAACTCAATGGTCTCGCCATTCCCCAAAACCGCGAGGCGACGATCGATATTGATCTGGGTGACCATGGCGGCAAACCGCGTCTCGATTTTGTGGGACTCGTACCAGCGGGCATCCAGGTGCGGCAGCTTCTTCAGCGGCGGCACCTTATCGCGAAGAAAACTCTTGGAGAGCATCCAGCGCTTGTAGGGAGCAAAGGTTTCAGCGCCGACCAGGGTGACCGAGCCACGTTTGTCGTATTTGCGGATGCTTTCGCAGGCACTGCCGCCTCCGATCCCGCTTCCGACGATGAGATAATCGCGCTGTATCATGTGAAGGCGGACGATAGGAATCTCTTACGCCGCTGGCGAGGCTAAAATTGGGCAATTTGCGCCCTATTCTTATCTTGCTCTTACTCGTGCTGGTGCTCGTGACGCAGAATGCTCTCCGAGGAGGAGCAAGAGTAAGAAGCAAGAGCAAGAGAATCAAAAGACCGCGCGGCAAATAATGACCGAGGCAATTACCCCGGCCAGATCGCCCAGCAAGCCGGCCGGACTCGCATGCCGGGTCTGCTTTACGGCCACCGATCCGAAGTAGACCGCGGCCACGTAGAATGTCGTCTCGGTGTTTCCGTAAATGGTCGCGGCCATCAGACTTACGATATTATCCGGTCCCAGCCGATGGATGATATCGGTGAGGATGGCGAGCGTCGCGCCACTGAGCGGCCGCATCAGGGCGAGGGGGAGGAGATCGGGAGGAAACTGGAGCGGAGTGAGGACCGGCTTCAGGAGCTGAGTGAGCAGGTCGATGCCCCCTGCGCCCCTGAACATGCTGATCGCGACCAGCATGGTGACCAGGAAGGGGATGATCTTCAGAATCACGCCGAACCCTTCCTTCGCGCCCTCGCCAAACTCCTCGTAAACCTTGATCCCGCGGGTGGCGGCGTAGACCGGGAAAAAGCTGAGGAGGAAGGGAATCGCGAGAATCGAGAGCCCGTTTACGCTGCGGACAAATGTATTTTGGGCGGGGGCGGTGGGATCGGCCGCGAGGCCAAACAATCCCGGGAAGACCATCCGGACGAACAGACCAAGAAAGAAAAGCACGAGGAGGAATGGAAGGACGCGACGCCAACCGGCCGGCTCGATGGCGATGACGTTGTCTTTGTAGCCGGGATCGGTGATCCCGGGTGGCGTTGGCGTCGCCGCATCGTCACCGGGGTCATCGACCCCGGCTACAACGGGCGGCAGGCGAAAGAATGGCAATTTCTCCAGAAGTTTCGCCGAAGTGATCGCCACCGTCGCGGCGCACAACATCGCCAGGAGCGCGGTGCCGACAAAGCGCCGGCGGTTACCTCCGCGAGACGATTGTTCCACCCGCCGATGGCGACCGCCAGAAGGACGAGCGCCAGCCAGATGTAATTCAGCACAGCGGTGTATAGAATGTAGGGGCGGGTGTGCCAAGCGCCCCGTTGCATGGTTCAGGCGCGCCGCGGCGAGCGCCTGTTCCTCGCGGTCATCCTGAGCGGAGTGGAGCGGAGTCGAAGGATCCCGTTGGGTCAGGGCGCCGTCCATCGCAGTTCCACGGGGTCCCTCGACTTCGCTCGGGATGACAATGCTGTTATCGTTTCAACAAAGTCGCCGCGTGCTTGAGCGCGGAGTCGGTCTTGCCTCCGAGCATCCGCGCGATCTCTTCCTGGCGGGCTTTGCCGGCGACCTCGTTCAGGCGCGAATGAGTCCGCCCGCCGGTTACTTCTTTCGTCACGACAAAATGGGTGGTGGCGGCCGCGGCCACCTGCGGCAAATGAGTGATGCAAAGGACCTGATGATCGGCCGCCAGCGCTCTCATTTTCGCGCCGACGGCATTGGCGATTTCGCCGCCGACATTCGCGTCGATCTCATCAAAAACCAGGAGCGGAATCGCGTCCTGCGCGGCCAGGGACGACTTGATCGCGAGCATCAAACGCGAGATTTCCCCGCTCGAGGCGATACTCCGGAGCGGCTTCAGCGGCTCGCCCGGATTCGGAGAAAAAAGCAGCTCGACGGCGTCAAAACCACTCGAACTCGCCTCCTCCAGCACGGTCAGGTTCGTTTCAAACTCCGACTGCCGGAACCCGAGGTCCCGCAGGTTCTGGCCGACCAACTGCGAAAGCTTCGGGGCTGCTTTTGCGCGGAGCTTGTGCAGCGCCTGGCCCGCCCTCTGCACCTCAGCTCTCTCCGCCTCGATCTCTTTGGCGAGACGTTCCAATTCCACATCGCGATTCTCGATTTGTCGTATCCGCTCGGCCGCCCGCTCGCCGTGTGCGATCACTTCCGCGATCGTGCCGCCATATTTTCGCTTCAAAGTCTCGAAGAGGGAGACGCGTTGCTCGAGCGATGCCATTTGGGCCGGATCAAGATCGAGCCGTTCCGCATACTGCGTCAGCGAACGCGCGATCTCGCTCAATTCCACGACGGCGGCGGCATGTCCTGACGACAGCTCGGCGGCGGCCGGGTCGATCTTCTCCAACTCGCGGAGGAGACGTTGCGTTTCCGCCAGCTGTGAAAGAGCGGAATCGTCCGCTTCGGCGAGCCGCGTGGCCGCGCCGCTGGCCAGCTCGATGAGGCGCTTGCTGTTGCTCGCGCGCCGGTACTGGATCTCGATTTCGGCCTCTTCCTTCGGATCGAGTTTGGCGGCCTCGATTTCGCCGGCTTGAAAGCGCAGCAGATGCAGCTCCTGCTCGCGGGCGGTTTCGGCCGTGCTCAGGCCGGCGTGCTGGCGCTGCAAGGCAGCGAGGCTTTCGTAATGAATGTGGTAATCTATTCCGGCCCGCTGGCTGTGGGCAAAGGCGTCGAGGATGCGAAGCTGGCGTTCAGGCGAAAGAAGCGATTGGTGATCGTGAGGACCGTGCAGGTCGACCAGGTCGTCGCCTAACGACTTCAAGATCGCGAGGGTGGTGGGCGAACCGTTGACAAACTGGCGATTTGTCCCGCTGCTCGAGAGCGTGCGCTTCAAGAGCAGAGTGCCCTCGCACGGCTCCACGCCGCTCGCCTCAAGGGCGTTATTCAATCGCGCCAGCTCTTCCCCTTCAAAGCTCGCTTCCGCCGTGCAGGAGTCGGCGCCGGTCCGGATCAGGCCCTTGTCCGCGCGTTCGCCCAGCAAAAGTTGGAGCGCGCCGATGATGATCGATTTGCCGGCGCCGGTCTCGCCCGTGATGACGGTGAAGCCGGGCGACAACGTCCACTCCAGGTCCTCGACCAGCGCCAGGTTCTTAATCCGGAGCAAAGTGAGCGTGGCGGGCATTTTTGGGAAGAAAGTTGAGAGTTGAGAGTTGTTAGTTGAGAGAGGAGAGATCGCGGCGAGCACTCAGTTTTGAACTCTCAACTCTCAACTCTCAACTCTCAACTTTGCCTCACCTTCCTCGGGACGGGCACATCCCAGGGCGTTCCAGCGATCGGGTGCGACTGCGAGGTCTGCCGGTCCACTGATCCGCGCGACAAACGTTTGCGTTCCTCCATCTATGTCCAAACACCTGAATTCGCCTGGGTGGTGGATACGGGAACCGATTTTCGAACCCAGGCTTTGCGGGAGAACATCCGGCACCTGGACGCCGTCGTCTTCACCCACTCCCACACGGACCACATCATGGGGTTCGACGATCTCCGGCGTTATTCGCACGACCTTGGTTCGATCCCGGTTTACGCGTCGGCCGAAACGATGCGGGACCTTGAACGCGTGTATGAATTCGCGTTCAACGGCCTGAACCGGTTTCCGGGCTACCTGGTTCCCGAACCTCATATTGTTGAGGGTCCGTTTCAGCTCGGGAAAACCGTGATCACGCCGCTGCCGGTGCCGCACGGGAAATCGATGGTCAACGGTTACCTCTTCTCGCGTGATGGCGAAAAGCTGGTTGCCTACCTGAGCGATTGCAGCGAGGTGCCGGACGAGATTGCGCGTGAGATCGCGGGGACGAAGGTCCTGATTATCGACGCGTTGCGGCATCGGCCGCATCCGACTCATTTGAGCGTGGCGCAGGCCATGGAGGTGGCGGCGAAAGTACGGCCGGGGCAGACATTGTTCACCCATATCTGTCATGAATTGCCGCACGCCAGCGAAGCCGAATTCCCGCCGGGCGTGGGAATCGCTTACGACGGTTTGAAACTGCATCTCTGAGATGAAGCTCACCGGGATAGCGCTTTTCTTCCTCTGTTTTGTCTTGCTGGCGTCGCCCGCCGTCGCGGAGAAGCCGCTCGCGCCGGCCACGATTGTCGTATTCAACCAGGATATTCCGGAATCGGTCGAGCTGGCGAAATTTTACGCGCAAAAGCGAGGCATCGGGCGGGACCATCTGGTCGGCTTAAGCTGTTCCAAGACGGAAGAGATCAGCCGCCTGGAGTACGACACGATGATTCGCAATCCGTTGCGCGCGGCTTTCAAGGAACGGAAATGGTGGACACTTCGCGAGCCCCGCGAAGGCGCCGCCAGCGTCACGAGCAATTCGATCCGGTTTGTGGCCCTCATCAAAGGCATTCCTCTGAAAATTAGGGGGACCACGAATTATCCCGGCGACAAGTCGGGGGACGCGCCGCTTGGCAATCGCAACGATGCTTCGGTGGATTCCGAGATCGCGGCGCTCGGCTCCTTTTCGGACCAGATTTCCGGGCCCCTG
>JBAPMH010000153.1:0-12904 GCA_049278515.1 Chthoniobacterales bacterium | reverse complement strand
GTTTCACCTCCGTGGTGGGCAATCTCGACGCGACACCGCCGGTCGCGCCGCTCGAGCAACTCGCGCGAAGACTGTCGGCGAATCCGAGGCTCGCGCGGTTCGGGACTGAGGTCGCGCAACGCGAGGCCGCGCTCGCGCGGGAGAAGGCGGCGGCCGCGCCTGATGTAACCGTGCGGGGAGGCGGCCGGCAGATCAACGAAACGAACGATACCACTGCGGTGATCGGATTCTCGCTACCGTTGCCACTCTGGAATCGGAACCAGGGTAACATCCACGCGGCGCGCGAACGCATCGAACAAGCGAATTCCGAACAAGCCGCGGCGGCCGCTGCGTTGATGACGGAGTTGACCGAGGGCTACGAAAATCTCGAACAGGCGCGAACCGCCATTGCCATCCTGCGCGAAAACGTTTTGCCCGGCGCGGAGGAGGCATTGAAAGCGACGACGGAGGGGTACGAAGCCGGCCGGTTCAGTTATCTCGACGTGCTGGACGCGCGCCGAACCACTGGGGCCGCTCGAATCCAATATCTCCAATCCATCTCCGATTATCACAAAGCTCTTCACGCGGTCGAAGCGCTGACCGCCGATCCGCGCGCGCACAACCTTCCGTAGAGCAAAGCCTATGAAACGTTCTCATTTTATTCTCTTGATTGCGCTGCTGACCATTGGTTTCGGAGGCTGGTTCCTGCTCAAGTCCAAGGCGCGGAAATCGGAAACGGAACACAGCGGGAAAGCCGAACACGAGCACGCCGAACGACAGGTGAAGCTGACACCGGAGCAGCTCGCAAACGCGAATCTAAAAATCGAAGATGCCCTCCCGGCGACGATTAAGACTATGGTCGCCGTTTACGGCAAGGTCGCACCGAATGAAGAAGCACTGGCGCGCGTTGCTCCACGGTTTCCCGGAATCGTAAAGACCGTGAAGAAGCGATTGGGCGACAAAGTGGAAGCCGGAGAAGTTCTCGCGCAAATCGAAAGCAACGAAAGCCTCAAGGCCTACGACGTTAAGTCAGAGATTGCGGGCACGGTCATCCAGAAGGACGTGACTCTGGGCGAACTGGTCAAAGACGACAAAACGATCTTCACCGTCGCCAATCTCGATACCGTCTGGATCGACCTAAGTATTTTTCGGCGAGACTTCGGCTCGCTCGCCGTTGGATCGGCGGTCGAGTTTCACACCGGCGAAGGCCACGTCTCGGGCCAGCAGCACATTCACGCCACCGTAAGTTACATCTCGCCGTTCGGGAGCGAAGGATCGCAGACCATGCTCGCGCGTTGCGTGGTGCCGAACAAGGAAGGGGTGCTCCGGCCCGGTCTCTACGTCGATGGGGAGGTGGTAACGGGAGAAGTGCAGGCCGTAGTCACGGTGCGCAACGGTGCGCTCCAGGAAATGGAAGGTAAGACCGTGATCTTCGTGGCCGAAGGCGAAGCGTTCGAGACGCGCGAAGTGCGCGTCGGTGTTCGGGACACGGAGCGAAGCGAAATCACCAGCGGGCTTCGACCCGGGGAGCGTTACGTCGCGGACAACAGTTTTATGATCAAGGCGGAGCTTGGGAAAAGCGAAACGGAGCACGAGCACTAGTCATGATCGACAGGCTCCTCCAATTCTCGATCAAACATCGCTGGCTGGTAATGGTCGCCGCGCTAGCTCTGGGTGCGCTCGGTGTTTACAACTATCAACGGCTCCCGATCGATGCGGTCCCGGATATCACTAATGTCCAGGTGCAGATCAACACCAGCACGCCCGGTTACTCGCCCCTTGAAGCGGAACAACGCGTCACGTTCCCCATCGAAACAGCGATGGCAGGAGTCCCAAGGGTGGAATACACGCGCTCGCTCTCTCGCTACGGCCTGTCGCAGGTGACGGTTGTCTTTGAAGACGGGACCGATATTTACTGGGCGCGGCAACAGGTAGCCGAGCGGCTGCAACAGGCAAAAGAGCAACTGCCGGATATCGAGTCCCATATGGGGCCCACCTCAACCGGGCTCGGGGAGATTTACATGTGGACGGTGGATGCAAAGCCCGGCGCGAAAAAGGCCGACGGTTCCGATTACACCGCGACCGATCTGCGCGAGATTCAGGATTGGGTGATCCGGCCGCAGCTGCGGAATGTCCCCGGGGTTGTCGAGGTCAACTCGATCGGCGGATTCGAGAAGCAATACCACGTCACGCCCGACCCGAGAAAACTGGTCGCCTACGCGCTGAGCTTTCATGATGTCATGGAAGCCCTGGCCAGGAACAATGCGAACGTAGGTGCGGGTTATATCGAGAGGAACGGCGCGCAATATTTGATCCGGGTGCCGGGACAAGTCCGCAATATCGCGGAGATCCGCGCGATAGTCGTGGCCAGCCGGAAAGGGCTGCCGGTGCACGTTGGCGATCTCGCTGACGTCGCAGTAGGGCATGAGTTGAGGAGCGGCGCGGCCCTGCATAATGGCCACGAGTGCGTTCTGGGCACGACTTTCATGTTGATGGGCGAAAACAGCCGGACCGTTTCCCATCGCGTGGACGATCGAATGGCAGAGGTAAGCAGAACGCTTCCTGAAGGAGTGACAGCAAGGACAGTTTACAACCGGACCAATCTTGTCGATGCCACGATCGAGACCGTCCAAATGAATTTGCTCGAAGGCGCAATCCTGGTTGTCGTTATTCTGTTTGCGCTTCTCGGCAATTTTCGGGCGGCGCTCATTGCGGCGGCGATCATCCCGCTCTCGATGCTGTTCACCATCACGGGGATGGTCACAAACAAAGTCAGTGCGAACCTGATGAGTCTCGGTGCGCTCGATTTCGGAATCATCGTCGATGGCGCAGTGATCATCGTGGAGAATTGCATGCGGCGGCTGGCGATGGAACAGCATGCGACTGGTCGTGCTCTAAAATCGCAGGAGCGCTTCGGCATCGTGTTCCAGGCGACGAAAGAAGTCATCACCCCGAGCATCTTCGGCGGGCTGATCATCATGGTGGTCTATTTGCCGATCCTGACGCTCACTGGAGTCGAGGGGAAGATGTTCGTGCCGATGGCGTTCACGGTTCTGCTCGCACTGGTGGGAGCGATGATTCTGGCGCTGACCTTTGTTCCCGCAGCGGTGGCGATCTTCGTGAGCGGGAAGGTCTCCGAGAAAGAAAACCGCCCCATCGCTTTTGCCCGGCGGGTTTATGAGCCGCTTTTGAAGCGAACGCTCGGTTCGACGCGCTTGATTGCTGTGAGCGCTGCTTGCCTCGTGGGAATAGCCTTGTTGCTCGCTTCTACGATGGGGCGAGAATTTATCCCGAGTCTCGATGAGGGTGATGTGTTGATCCAACCGGTCCGCATCGCGGAGACGAGTGTCACCCAGTCGGTTGCGATGTCTGCGATCCTCGAAAAACGGCTCCTCAAGGTGCCGGAAGTGAAAGAGATCTTTACGCGCATCGGAACCGATGAGGTGGCAAACGATCCGATGCCGCCGAATACCGGCGATTGTTATGTAATGCTGAAGCCTCGCTCCCAATGGCCGGATCCGCGGAAAACGAAGGACGATTTGGTCGAGGAACTGACAGCCGCCGCTGAGGAAGTTCCCGGAAGCAATTACGAAATCACGCAGCCGATCCAGATGCGGTTCAACGAGCTGATCTCCGGAGTCCGCAGTGATGTTGGGGTGAAAATATTCGGAGACGACATGGATGTCCTTCGGCGAAGTGGCGACGCCGTCGCCAGGATTCTCGGGACCGTTAAAGGCAGCGATGCGATCAAAGTCGAGCAGGTCACTGGGTTGCCCATGTTGACCGTGAAACTGAAGCGGACAGCGATGGCGCGTTATGGATTGACGGTCGCGGAAGTCCAGGAAATGATTCAGGCTGCCATCGGCGGAAAAGAATCGGGGGTTTTGTTCGAAGGCGATCGGCGTTTTCCGATTGTGGTGCGGTTACCGGAGAATCTGCGGACAGACATCGATGCGTTGCGACGTTTGCCGATCGCGTTGTCGCGGGCGGACAATTCCGACGAGGGCCTCCGGAACGCGTCTCTCGAGCGCGCTGCTTTTATCCCCCTGGGCGAGATTGCCGAGATCGACGAACAGCCGGGACCGAACCAGATCAGCCGCGAGAGCGGGAAACGTCGCGTAGTCGTGACCTGCAATATTCGCGGTCGCGACATCAGCACCTTTGTCGCCGAGGCGCAGGACAAGATTCGGAACGATCTGAAACTGGAACCAGGATATTGGATCGCGTGGGGCGGCCAGTTCGAGCAGCTTCAGTCCGCGACGAAGCGACTGGAGATCGTCGTTCCGATTGCGCTGCTGCTGATTTTTGTCTTGCTCTTCATGGCGTTCGGCAGCGTGAAGGATTCGTTGCTCGTATTCACCGGCGTTCCCCTCGCACTCACTGGCGGAATTCTCGCAATCTGGGTTCGCGGGATTCCGCTTTCGATCTCGGCGGGTGTCGGGTTCATCGCGTTGAGTGGCGTCGCCGTGCTCAATGGTGTGGTGATGGTTAGCTTCATCAATCAGCTCCGTAGCGAGGGCAGACCGCTCTCTGACGCAATTGTCGAGGGCGCTCTTACGCGGCTGCGTCCAGTGCTAATGACCGCGCTCGTGGCGGCACTTGGCTTTCTCCCCATGGCTCTTGCTCATGGACGTGGCGCGGAAGTTCAGCGCCCTCTCGCGACAGTGGTGATTGGCGGCATTATCAGTTCCACATTCCTGACGCTCCTCGTGCTTCCCGCGCTCTACCGCATGTTTCATCGCGATACTTCGCAACCGGCTTGATCGATGTACGGCGATTCCTGTGCTATTGATGACTCGATGCGGAAAAGGGCGATAATCCTGTTTGCCGTTGTCCTGGCGATGGCGGTCCGGCCGCTTCAACTGCCGGCCGCGTCGTGCATTCTCTCGAATGCGCCGAGCCACCAAGCGTGCAAGCTGAAGTGTTGCGCGAACAAGACCTGTTGCGCGACTTCGAAGAAAGACACGAGGCCGGTTTCGCAGCTGCTCTCCCAAAGCGTTGATGCAAAACAGCTGGTCGTGGGGTTTGTCGCCGTTCCGGTTATTGATTCCCTCGCAGTCGCGATTTTCATTCAGCCAGCGTCTTCCAGCGTGTCAGTCCGCGCGCATTCGCCGCTCCCTCTGGCGGCGAGCTGCATTCGACTCATCTGATCCAGTGAGCCTGAGGCCGGAGGTGTGCCCGTGTCCGGGCACGCCTGCACTTCAACGCAGCTCTTGGATCTATGAAAACCTTTTACCAACTACCTTTCTATCTACTTTTAACTTCGATCATTAGTCTCGCGTCCCCCGCACACGGGAAACCGCTTTCCTATGTCGGTGGAACCATGGCGATGCAGGAAAACGACGAGACCGGTCACACGCTGTCGATCGATTACACGTTCGATCCCCATTTCGCGCTGGGTCTGTATTCGAAATACGAGATCAACCAGGACACATTCTGGATGGCCGGACCGCAGCTCAACACGCTGCTGAAACGATGGAACCTGCCGGAGGGGCAGGGAAACATCTTTGCCATGACCGGCGCTGGAATCGCGCGCCAGGGCAGCCGTAATGAACCGACCGTGTGGTTGACCTTGCTGGGCGATTACGAAACGCGCCGTCTCTTCTTCTCTTATGAATCCCGCTTCATGTCTGCCCGGGACATCGAGAACTCCGTCTGGCAACGGGCTTACGCCGGCTTCGCGCCTTACCTCGCCGGTTACGACCAGCTCAACACCTGGCTCCTGCTCCGCGCAGATCATCACCCCGCCAAGAACGACCACTTCGTCGTCACCCCCGTCATCCGCTTTTTCTACAAGACCTACTGGCTCGAGGCCGGATACAGCAGCAACAACCACATTATGGTCAACTGGACCATGCAATTCTGAAGGAGGAAAACATCATGCGAAAAACAACATTGTTGTTCATTGCCCTGATAACGCTGAGTGCTTCGGCGTGGGCCGAGACGATTACGACGCACGTCAATGGGATGGTGTGCGCCTTCTGCGCCACCGGCATCGAGAAAACGTTTCGGAAACAACCCGAGGTAGCCACGGTAAAAGTCGATCTGCCGAAGAAACAGGTCGTGATCACGACGAAGCCGGGCCAGACCCTGAGCGACGCCAAGATCAAGGAAGTTGTGACCTATTCCGGGTACACGATGGGCAATATCCACCGGACGAAGTAAATTCATGCTTCCACATCTGACATCATGAAAAAACTACTTGGCATTATTCTCTGCACAGTCCTTGGCGGCACGCTGGCTCCGGCCGCGCCGCTCTCGGACTCCGACAAGCAGTTCCTGGCACGCTACGAAAAAGTCCGGAGCGCGTTAGCCGCCGATGATCTCGCCTCCGCGAAAACCGCTGCCGGCGATCTCGGGGATGACGGCGCCGCCCTGTCGAAAAGTAATTCCCTCAAAGAGGCGCGGCTTGCCTTCGACAAGCTCAGCGAAAAGGCGAAACAACTGGCCGACGGGCAATCCGGTTACTACATCGTAAATTGCCCGATGGTGAAAAAGGACTGGGTCCAGACCAGCCAGACGATCGGCAACCCGTACTACGGAAAGCAAATGTTGAGCTGCGGAGAAATTAAGAAATGAACCGAATCGAGGAAAGAGATACCCCGTCTTTCCGCGAGACCGACGTTTGACTATATTCCTACTTAGGAATATAGATCGGGCATGAAACTCAATGCTCTTCGTTCGGAGCTGGAAAAGCATCCGGACACTCTGCCGCGCTTCGTTTTGCCGGATGGCGATTCCATCCCGGCCCACGCTCATGTCACTGAAGTGGGACACGTGGCGAAAACTTTCATCGACTGCGGCGGGGTGCTGGGAAAAAGCGAAACGGTCCTGCTCCAGACCCATGTCGGTCTGGACACCGATCATCGCTTGCGAGCGGATCGGTTCGCCAAAATTCTCGAGCTGGGCGAACGGGTCCTGCCGCACAATGAGCTGGAGGTGGAAGTCGAATACGATTGTTGCGTTGTCGCGCAATATCCGGTCACCGCGGTCAAATCGGCGGGCGATCATCTCGACATCGTTCTCGGGAAAAGGCGCACCCAATGCCTGGCCCAGAAGCGGCGCAAAGAGGCAGCCGCCCCGGAGGCCTGCTGCGCCACCGCCGCCTCTGCGTGCTGCTGACGCCGATGGACCTCGTCCAAATCTACCAATGCTTTTGCGACCGCACCCGGCTGCGGCTTCTGCATTTGCTCACGCAATCGCCCCTCTGCGTCTGCCATTTCCAGGAGATTCTGGGCGAACCGCAGGTCAAAATCTCGAAGCACCTGGCTTATCTCCGCGAGCGTGGGCTGGTGGAGGTGGAACGGGAGGGCAACTGGATGATCTATTCGTTGCCCGTCAAGCGGCCCGCGGAGTTGGAGAAAAACCTGAAGTGCCTCCAGGACTGCGCGCAATCGGACCAGGTGTTCGGGCGCGACTTAAAGAACCTCGCTCGTCTCCGGAAAAGCTGCTGTGAACCAGCCGCTGCTTTCGAAAACAGAAAAACAAAAACTCATGCCTAAAAAAAAGGTCCTCTTCATTTGTGTCCATAACAGCGCGCGGAGCCAGATGGCGGAAGCGTGGCTCAACCACACCTGTCCGGACGAGTTCGAAGCCCAGAGCGCGGGCCTGGAACCGGGGACATTGAATCCACTCGTGGTGGAAGTGATGCACGAAGCCGGGATCGATCTTTCCCAAAAGAAAACGCAGGCCGTCTTCGACGTCTGGAAGTCCGGCCGGATCTTTCAGTACGTCATCACGGTTTGCAGCGAGTCGGAATCCCAGGGATGTCCGATCTTTGCCGGAGTGACGACCCGGCTGCACTGGCCCTTCCCCGATCCATCCAAACTCTCGGGAACCGACGCGGAGAAACGGCGCGAAGCGAGAAAAATTCGGGACGCGATCCGGACGAAAATAGAAGCGTGGTGCGAGGAAATGTGCCCGAAAGCGGCGGGATCCTCGAAGTGAACGAGCCCGGCCTTTTCAAGAAGTCCTTCGCGGAAGCGATCGGCGCGTTTGCGCTCGTCTTTGCGGGCACGGGTTCAATCGTAGTCAACGAGACCAGCCACGGCGCGATCACCCACGTCGGCGTCGCCCTGACTTTCGGTCTGATAGTGCTCGTGATGATCTACACTCTCGGCGACATTTCCGGCGCGCATCTCAACCCGGCGGTTACAATCAGCTTCTGGCTCTCACGGCGCCTGCCGGGTCGCGAAGTGCTTCCGTACGTCGCGAGCCAATGCGCCGGCGCGCTGGCAGCGAGCGGCTTCATGCGCCTGCTCTTTCCCGACAACCGCCTCCTCGGCGCGACGCTCCCCGCGGGATCGGAATTGCAGTCATTGATTCTCGAAACCCTGCTCACCGCCATGTTGATGTTCGTTATTCTCGGCGTCTCCACCGGCGCAAGGGAGAAAGGAATAACCGCCGGAATCGTCATTGGCGCTGTCATCGCCCTCGAAGCGATGTTTGCCGGCCCTATCACCGGCGCGTCGATGAACCCCGCCCGGTCGCTCGGCCCCGCAGCCGTTTCAGGACATTTCGCGAACCTCTGGCTTTATCTCGCCGGGCCGGTGTTGGGAGCGGCTCTCGGCGTCATCGGCTGCCGATGCGTTCGAGAACCAGGCTGCTGCTCAGATGCGCCGGGAGCCGGTGCGCACAGGCAGGTCCAAATACGCGGTTGAACAGCCATCGGTTAGAGATGTAGAATTTGCGTATGCGAGCAGTGTTCCGCGTTTTCGTCACTCTCCTGCTCTCGGGCTCGATCGCGCTCGCAGTGGTCCCGGTGCAAACGCCCGTTTCCCAAACCAAAAAGACAAGCTGTTGCGCCAAGGCAATGACCGAGAAAGCGACCGATGGTTGCGCCCGGCATGCGCCGAAATCGGACCAGGAGAAACAATGTTGCGCGGGTTGCGTCTTTTGCCTCGCCATCCTCACGTCCTCGGCGACGCCATTCGTTTACCCATCCACGGGCGAAGAGTCTTTTGTCGCGTTCGCGGCCCGCGAGCTGGTCCGGCCTCATCGTCCTCAGGTTCCACCGCCGCGACTTCCCGTTGCTTAACGGCGTTGGCTCGTCCCGCGGCCGCGGGACGAGATGCAAAACGAAATTCAACGGGAGGATTCTTATGAAATACCTACTGATGATCGTGGCTGCCCTGGCGCTGGTCGGCACAGCGAATGCGACTTCGCGTTCGGCTGATTGCTGCGGCGGTGGCACCTGCTGCCCGGTCAGGCCACCCTGCTGCGCGCGGTAAGCGCAGCTGACAGTTAAACGAGCCCCCGCTGGAGAAATCCGGCGGGGGTTTCGTCTCTCAGCCGGCAAGGATGAGGCTCATACACGCATACGTCATTGGGAACCGCTCGGTATAGCGGCGGGTGTCACTCCGGCTATGAGGAAAAGGGTAACCGCGGATTACGCGGATTTCACGGATAAGGGAGGAGGGAAATGGTGCCTCTCCGGATCTCCCATCCGCGGCATCCGCGTAATCCGCGGTTGGCCTCTTCTGCAGGTGACCTCGGCCAGGCTGCGCCAGACTTCGCGGTTGAGCTTGGCTAGCGCCTCGCGCGCTTGTTTCTGTTTCGAGTCGATCGTTCCTTACTTCCCATCGGCACCATGCGAGAAATAGCGGTAATGAACCTTCTTTTTTTCCGTCGCTTTCTGGCGGGCAAGCTGGGCGAAGACGTCTTTTTCGGCCTCCTCCGCAGACTTTCCGTGTCCGACCGCGAAAATATCCCCGGCATCGTGGGCCTTGGAAGCGCGTGCGGAAGCGACCGCAAAATTGCCCGTCTTATCCGAACTCGCAATGACCTTGGAAGTGGCCTGCTGCTGGCCAGCCCGCTTTTTCAAATCTTTTAAAGCAGCGTCACGCGCCCCGGCCGCGTCCTTGTAATCAGACCCGCCCTTTGGTGTGCCCGAAGAATAATACATAACTGCGGTCCACACTCCTTTGTCATTATATCCGATAGCAACGGCGTCTCCGGCTTGCGCAGTCAAGCTGATGAGGCCGAGAAGGGCGAACGTCGTTCCGATGATCTTTAACAACATGGAACCAGTATGCTCCGGATTGTTAGCCGCCGGCAAGACTGAGGATGGACGATGCCGTGACCGTCAGCGCTTCAATTTCGCGAGGGCCTCGCGTGCCGGCTTCATCTTTGGATCGAGGGTGAGGGCGGTTTCGTATTCACTTCGGGCCCCCGTGGGGTTGCCTTTCTTTTCCAGAATACACCCGAGGCGGAAGTGCGCGGCGGAGAGGGATGGATTCTCCAGGTCTTCGCGCACCGGCATCGCGAGGTAGATGCGAAGAGACTTTTCCCCGCGTTCCAACTGCTGGCCACTGAGGGCGGCGACCCGGCCAACTTGATAAAGGAGAAACGGATGATTCGCATCGATCGCCAGGCCCCGGTCCAGGGCACTGAAGGCCTTTTCCCAATCTTTCTTTTGCTGGTGAATAAGCGAAATCCGGGCGTGGATCATCGGGTTCGAAGGATTCAGCCGCATCGATTCGTTGTAGGTCCCGAGGGCGGCATCGTACTTCTTGTCGCCCGCCAGAAAATCGCCATTGATCTGGGAAGCAAGGGCGGGATCGTGCCGGCGGATGATGGCGACCTGCTCAGCTGCCTTGGCATTGCTCCCACCGAGAAGTCCGGGGACCGCCCGATACAAAATGGCCAGATCGTTTCGCGCCTGGAGGTTGGTGCCATCGAGGGCGATGGCTTTCTCGAGTTCGGCTTTTACCCTCGAGATGCTCGTCACGCTGCTGATGATGCCGTTCTGGGCAGCCTGGAGGCCGAGAGCGCGCCCGAGCCATTGGTGGAATTTCGAACTGCCCGGTTCCGCGGCCACACACTTTTCCAGCAAAGGAATAGCGGCGGCGAATTGCTGCCGGCGCATTAAATCCTGCGCCTGGGCATAGAGCGAGGACGCATCCTCCCCGGCGATCGCGTGGAAAACGAGCGCAAAAAGGGAAACCGCGGACACAACAAAGCGATTCGAAAACATGGGATTCCCGACGATCCCCCGGAAAATGCCTTCACGCGAAGCGAACTTCATTTTTCGGGCCGACGCGTCACAGAAACGTAACAAAACTGGCTTTGTCGGCACGAGTCCGCGCCTGCTATTTTTAGAGCAGAATGGAACGACTCGAGCCCCTTCCGCGATTTCGAAATCTTCGGGTCGTCGCGGCGCCCGTCCCTCGCCGCCTTCGCACGGCGTGGATCTCCGATGTTCATCTTGGAACGCGGAGCAGCAAGGCCGCGGCCCTGCTCGATTTTCTCCGCGATCACGAATTGGAAACGCTCTACATCGTTGGCGACCTCATCGATACCTGGCAAATGCGCCGCGGAATTTACTGGCCGCAGGACCACAACGACGTCATCCAAAAACTTTTGCGCAAAGCGCGCAAAGGCACGCGCATCATCTACATCCCCGGGAATCACGATGAATTGGTGGGCAGCTTTTGCGGCTACTACGGTCATATCGCGATCGAGAAACAGGCGGTCCACCTGACGGCCGATGGCCGGCGCATCCTCGTCATTCATGGACACGAGCTCGATACGGTGGTCCAAAACGCGCGCTGGCTCGCCTTTGCCGGCGACCTTGGCTACCAGTTCCTGCTTGGCCTCAATCCGCTGGTCAACTTTGTCCGGCGGCGGTTCGGCCTCGGCTATTGGTCGCTCAGCGCCTACGCCAAGAAGCGGGTTAAGGACGCGGTGAATTTCATCGGGGAATTCGAAGCGGCGATTGTCCGCTATGCCGAGCGCCACGGGGTCGATGCCGTGCTCTGCGGGCATATCCATAGCGCCGGGATCCGGCAAATCGGAAGCATCACCTATTACAATTGCGGCGACTGGGTCGAGACCTGCTCGGCGCTCGTGGAAAATTTCGATGGCGAGATGGAGCTGCTGAATTTCAGCCCGTTCCTTCAACCACCGCTCAAGCCCGAACCGAACCTCGCAGGAGCCTTCCTATGACCTCAAAAAAACGCGCTCGATCCAAATCCGTAAACACTTCTCCGGTGATAGTGCTGGAATCGGAGCTCGAGAAACTTCGGGCCGACCTCCGTGCCACGGTCCGGGCTTATGCCGCCCGGCTCGAGATCAATCTCGCGGAGAGCCGCGCCGCGCTCGGCTCTTTTAAGCCCGCTGAAGAATTATCGCGCGAACGCCTGAACCAGGTGCGGGACCTGATGATCCATGTCCGGAAACGCAAACTAAAGCCGGAGAAAGGGCGGCGGAAGGATCTTCGCAAAATCGATTCGCTCATCGAAGACCTTCAGTCACTGGTTCCAAACAAACTCCAGCGTTGAAGTGATTTTTTCGCGCCAGCTTCTCCTCGGCCTTGCTCTCGCCCTCCTGTGCTGGCAGTTCCCGGCGCCGACAACAAATGCGTCCGGCTTCGGTTCGGAAATAATCGTTAGCGTCGCGGACCAGGAGCTCGCCTTGATCGCGAGAGGAAAAGTGGTGAAACGATTTCCGGTTTCGACTTCGAAGTTCGGCACTGGGGACGCGGTGGGGAGCTATCGAACGCCTTTGGGCGAAACGTTTGTCAGCGCGAAAATCGGCGATGGGCTGCCGGCCGGCGCGGTGATCAAGAATCGAAGCGCAACCGGTGAGATCCTGAAAGCGAACGCGCCCGGCCGCGACGCCATCGTTTCACGCGTAATCTGGTTGCGCGGGATGGACGGGACAACGGCAAACACCCGAGATCGCTGCATCTACATCCACGGCACCGCCGAGGAGCAGCGCATCGGACGGCGCGCCAGCTTCGGCTGCATTCGAATGCGCTCGAAAGACGTGGTCGTCCTCTACAGCCTGGTGCACATCGGAACACATGTTCGGATTTCCGACAAACCGCTTCGCGGTTTTCTTCCTCCCGAAGAGCCCAGTCTCCTCGCCCGGGCTGATTAGAATCCAGCTGCGGCCGCTATGGTCAGCGAATCGGAACGAATCC
>JBAPMH010000152.1:0-2093 GCA_049278515.1 Chthoniobacterales bacterium | reverse complement strand
GCGCAGGCATCTCTAACAGCGGAACTGCCACGGTCGTTACCTCCACCGTAAGCGACAACCGAGGTGGTAACGGCGCCGGCGGCGTCCAAGGGGGTGGCAACGGCGGCGGCGGCGCAGGCATCTTCAGCAGCGGAACGGCGACACTCGTTAACATCACTGTCAGCGGCAACCTGTCTGGCAACGGCGCCACCTACTATGAGATCCCCGGCATTGGGGGCGGCATTGCCAATCAGGGCACGATGACGATCAGCAACTGCACGATCAGCGGCAACCAGACCGGCCAGGGGGGCTTGAACGGCCGGGCCGGCGGCATTTATCATGGCTTGGGGATACTGACCATTAGCAATAGCACCATCACCGCCAATTGGGCTGAGTCCCAGGGCGGCGGTATCTATTCCGGCGGGACCGTCACCCTCAGGAGTACCATCGTTGCGGACAACAGCGCCTATCAGAGGAGTTCAGACATCTTCGGCACGGTCCAGTCCGACGGTTATAACCTCATCTTTGACCTTCTCGACGGGAGTATCAGCCCGAACCCGGGGGCGGGCCCGGACTTTTACGGCCACGCGGGACTGAATTCTCTCGCTGATAACGGCGGACCGACGCGAACTCACGCCCCCAAAAGCGACAGTCTGGCGATTGACAACGGCAGGAATTTCAGCGCCAGCAGCACAGACCAGCGCGGCCCTGGCTTCGCGCGGACAGTGGACCTGCCGGATTCTACTTATCCGAATGCCGATGACGCCACCGATATCGGTGCGGTCGAAATCGACGGGACGTTTCAATTCACTGCCGCAGCGCAAACTGTGAGCGAAGAGGCCGGCAGCGTGATAGTGACGGTGACTCGAACCGGCGCCTCTGGCCGGGCCGTTTCGGTCCGCTATGCGACGCGAAACGGCAGCGCGGTGGCGGGCTCAGATTACGCTACCGTCTCGGGCACGTTGGACTGGGCGCCTGAGGATGCTGCGGACAAATCGTTCAAGGTATCGATCACGAATGACTCGGTCCTCGAAGGCGACGAAACCTTCTTCGTCGACTTGAGTGCGCCCGTTGGCGGGGTGGTGCTCGGCGTGCCCGCCATCCAAACGATCACAATTCAGAACGATGACGCGACGCCCTCTCCGACGGCGACTGCCACGCCGGCTCCGACGGCGACGCCAAGCCCCACGGCTGCGCCAACCCCGACGGCTACGCCAACCCCGACGGCTACGCCAACTAGTCCGCCGCTCCTCGCTCGCAACATCTCCACCCGCGCAAGGATAGAGACCGGCGACAACGTGATGATCGCCGGCTTCATTATTAGCGGAACCCTTCCCAAGAAGGTCGTCCTTCGCGGCCTTGGCCCATCTTTGCAGAACATGAACGTGGTGGGATTCGTCGCCGACCCCGTGCTGGAGCTGCGCGGATCGAACGGAGTGTTCTTTGGCAACGACAACTGGCAGGATGACTCCGCCCAGGCTGCCCAGATCCTGGCGGCCGGTCTGGCGCCGGCGCGAAGTCAGGAATCGGCGATTCTGCTTACGCTCGTGCCTGGCACTTACACGGCCATCGTGCGCGGCAAAAACAACACGACTGGAGTGGGGCTGGTGGAAGTGTACGACATCGACGACTCCGGATCGCAGTTGGCCAACCTAAGCACGCGCGGTTTTGTCCAAACCGGGAACAATGTGATGATCGGCGGCTTTACCCTTGGCGGTGCCGGCAATTCGACGCGGATCGCGGTCCGCGCCTTGGGACCTTCGCTCAGTAACTTCGGATTAAACAGCGTGCTTCAGGATCCTACCCTCGAGCTACGCGATGCGAACGGCAGCCCCCTGGTCGCAAACGATAACTGGACCGACGCCGCCGCCTCAGCGGCGGAGTTGACGGCCCATGGACTCGCGTTAACCAACCCGAAGGAATCCGGCATTTTTCTCGACCACATCTCGCCAGGCCAATTCACGGTAGTCGTCGCCGGTAGGAATGGGGGCATCGGTATCGCGCTGATCGAGATCTATAATTTGAACTGATCGGGCGGCGGCGGGGCAACGAAGTCGAGGCCGGCGTTTGCGGCCCCCCTTTGTCATCCCGAGCGAAGTCGAGGGATCCCGTTG
>JBAPMH010000151.1:0-5670 GCA_049278515.1 Chthoniobacterales bacterium | reverse complement strand
ACTCGATTCCGTCCTTGTCCACCTGCTTTTCCAGCTGGTCGATCTCCTCGTCGTCCGCGATGGCGATCGCGCAAAGCTCGTCATCGCGCTTGAGCAAACCGGTGATCGCGCGGTCGAGGCTGCGTTCCGTCAGGCTCGACATCATTAGCACGTTATTCCGAAGCGAGCCCAGGGCCTCGTCGAAGGTGGCTAGAATGTGGTTTGGTTCGATCATGGCGGGCTGGATCAACCAAAGCGGCCGGTGATGTATTCCTCGGTTTGGCGCTGGCCAGGGTTGGAAAAGATCTTGGCGGTCCCGTCGAATTCGATGAGGCGACCAAGATAAAAGAAGGCGGTGTGGTCGGAGCAGCGGCCCGCCTGCTGCATGTTGTGGGTGACAATCACGATCGTGTATTGCCTCTTTAGATGGCGGATCAATTCCTCCACCTTGGCGGTCGCGATCGGATCAAGCGCGGAGCAGGGTTCATCCATGAGGACGATTTCGGGTTCGACCGCGAGAGCGCGCGCGATACAGAGCCGTTGCTGCTGGCCGCCGGAAAGGCCGTAACCGCTGACATGGAGCCGGTCTTTCACTTCATCCCAAAGCGCCGCCGAGCGCAGGCTTTTCTCGACGGCTTCGTCGATCACCCGCCGTTTCGTGATCCCCGCGATCCGGAGGCCGTAGGCGACATTGTCGTAGATCGATTTCGGGAACGGATTGGATTTTTGAAAGACCATCCCGACCCGCCGCCGGAGATCGACTACATCCACGCCGGGGGCGTTGATATCAATGCCTTCGATTCGGATCGAACCGCTCGAGATTTGAGCGCCGTCGATGAGGTCGTTCATTCGATTGAGGCAGCGGAGCAGGGTGGTCTTTCCACACCCGGACGGCCCGATGAAAGCGGTGACAGCCCGAGGGGGGATATTCAGGGTCACATCGTGCAGGACCTGGTTCGTGCCGTACTTGAAATCGAGGTCTTCGATCTCGATCGTGGCGCGGGTTACCTCTTCCGGACCGGGGAGGGGCGCTGGCGAGTTGATCCGGGTCTGTGAAGTTAGTTCGGGCATTTCCGCTACGCTTACCATGAAAGGCGACTCCTGGTTCGTTCTCGCAGAACGATTGATGTTAACGCAATCAGCATGACGAGGAAAAGAAAGATGAAGGCGCCGCCGTACTGGACTCGCTCGGTATATTCGTTCTGCGGAATTTTCGAGCTGACGACGTAGATGTGATACGGCAGGGCCATCACCCCCTGGAAAAAGAAATCGGTGAACCGGGCGACCTGCCAGGGCATTTCATCTTTCATGGCGTAAGCCGCGGTAAACATGATCGGCGCCGTCTCGCCTGCGACCCGGGCGATCCCGAGGATCGACGAAGTCAGAATCCCCGGCATTGCGTAGGGCAGCACATTTTTCCGGATCGTCTGCCACTTGCTCGCCCCGAGGGCGAGAGACCCTTCGCGCAAACCCTGGGGCACCGCCCGAAGCGATTCTTCGCTCGCGGTGATAATCGCCGGCAGGACCATCAGGCCGAGCGTGAACCAGCCGGCGATCAACGAAACATTCCAGCCGAAGAAAATGACGAACAATCCAAAGCCGAAGAGGCCAAAGACGATCGAAGGCACCCCGGCCAGGTTGAGAATCGCAATCCGGATCAGGCGGATGCCGCGACCGTTGCGGCTGTATTCGCTCAGATAAATCGCACTGCTGATCCCAATGCCGAGCGCGAGGATCATCGACCCGACGACCAGGAGCGCCGTTCCCACGATGCAAGGCCAGATGCCGCCAGCCGAATAAGCGATGCTGGTAGCTTCGACCGCGACCGCGGGATGGGCTGCTTTCCATTCGCGAAACTGCCGGTCGCTCAGGGTCAGCTTTTCCCCTTCATGATCGAAGACGTAAAGCGTCTGGGGCGGCTCCGTCAGGAACGGAATATTCACGAAAGGCGGTTTGCTCGTGAAAACGGTGCGGCTCCCTTTGATGCCGATGTCGAGAAAGATGTAGGTGGCGGCCGCCAGAATTAAGTAGGTGGCGAGGCGGAAGAGCCAAAACGTGATCCCTTCCAAAACGCGTCCCCGCGGCCGCAATGACGAACGACGAATGACGAATGACGAATGAGAAGCCGATTGCAGCGCGGCAACTTCGTGCTTCGTCATTCCTTCGTCATTCGTCCTTCGAGCTTCGTCATTCATATCATCCAATGCTCATCCGGAAACGGGTGACCAGCTTCTGGGCGAGATAATTGATCCCGAGTGTGATTGTAAAAAGAACCAGCCCCACCATGAAAAGCGCCCGGTAGTGCGTGCTACCACGCACCACTTCACCCATCTCTTGCGCGATGATCCCCGTCATGGTGTGGACCGGCTGGAACATCGCGCCAAGGCCCTGGGTGAAATCGGGAATGGCGATCCGGTTTCCCGCGCAGAGCAGGACGACCATCGTTTCGCCAATGACGCGGCCCAGACCGAGAAGAATGGCCGAGACAATTCCGGAAAGCGACGCGGGAACGAGCACGCGCCCGATCGTCTGGAGACGGTTCGCTCCCAGCGCGTAGGAGGCCTCCTTAAATCCGCGCGGCACATTGCGGAGCGCGTCTTCCGAAAGAGTGAAAATCGTTGGCACGGCCATGAGCGCGAGCAGGCACCCGGCGGTGAAAATGTTGAGCCGCTCACTGATCGGGAAAAATGAGACCCATTTGAAAAAATGGGATTGCGACGCGGCGCGGACCGCTTGCCCGACAACCGCGATTCCAAAAAAACCGAGGACGACCGAAGGGATCGCGGAGATGAATTCGATGTACGGTTTGATCAGCCGCTTTTCGTGGCGGGAAGCAATTTCACTCACGTAAATGGCGGAGGCGACCCCCAGCGGGACGGCGATGACCAGGGCCACGATTGAGACCAGAATCGAACCCACGAGGAGAGGGATGATCCCGTACCAATCCTGCCAAAAACTGGCCGTGACCCATTCGCGGCCGAAGAGGAAAGAGCTGATCGAGCGATACCACGGCACGAATTCATCGGGCGACCAGGCGCGCAATTTTTCGGAGACTGCCGGCAGTCCGGCGACGAATCCGCGCGTTCTTGTTTTCCATTGCTGGAACGCCTTTTCTCCATTTGGATCGGGAAGCGGCGGGGCCTCTCCCAGAAGCTGGAGAAGCCTGGTCGAGATCTCGGCGCTGGCCGCATCGAATGTGGCCGAACTCTGGCGCAACCGGGCGAGCGCGCCCGACCGATCTACCTCCGGCACGACGACCCTCTCCGCCGCAAGCTGATCGCCGGAACTTCGCAACTTTTCCCGCTGCGCCGCCAATTCCGCCTGCGCGAAGAGCTGCTCTTTTAGGGCGCTCGCCTGGTCCGTGACGTCGGAGAGAAGGCCGCGAATATTTTCCGCGCTGTCGCTGAAGGCGGTGGCGAATTGATCAAACGGCGCCAGGGCGGAGTTGATCTCCTCGATCGGCACATTCCGTTTTTCCATTGCCCGGACTTCCCGTAACCGGATGTCGCTCAAGCTCCGGGAAAGCGCTTCCTGTTGGGTGGAGACATCGCGGATGATGTCCACGTATTCGAGGCCAGCCTGCCGGTAGAGCCGCAGGTTGTTGAGGTTCTGTCCGAAAAATCCAGAACCCTCTCGGAAGAGAAAAATGGTGATCAGGGCGAGGACGATCACCGCGACGAGGGCGTTGCCGCCGAAGAAGGCTTTGATCATCTGCTCGAACAAAGCCTGCGCCCGCCGCGACTTTGTTCTCGCCGGGATGAGAAGGCGGGGATCAGCGACACTTTCCATGCGGGGGAATATTCAGGGACGCCTCCACCCGCGGGCAATTTGTTTAGTGTTACGTTTGTGTGACGCAAAACCCGACCACGCGCCGTCAGCTTTGTCCACTCACCGGCAGAAGCACGCTGATCGTCGTTCCTTTCCCTGGCTCGCTCGCAGCCTCCACCGTGCCGCCGTGCAGCTGCACGATATGTTTCACGATCGATAACCCCAGGCCCGTGCCTCCGAGCTCACGGCTGCGTCCTTTGTCGGCGCGATAGAACCGCTCGAAGATCCGGGGAAGATCGGCTTCGCGAATTCCAACGCCCTGATCGGCTACGCTGATCCGCACCCGCTCGCCCTCGAGTTCGGCATGCAACGAAACCATGCCGCCCGGTTGCGAATATTTCACCGCGTTGTCGAGCAGGTTATAGATGACCTCCTGGAGCCGGTTTTCATCGGCGTTGAGGAGGGGGAGGTTTCCGGGAAAGTTGAGATGCGACTTGAGCTGGGCGGCGGCGAACCGTTTCTCCCAGTCGCGCATGGTCGAGTGAAGCAGCTCAGCCAGATCGACCTCGGAACAATCGAGGGCAGCACCCGGCGATTCGAGGCGGGCCAGGCTGAGGACATCCTCCACGAGCGCGTTCAAACGGTTGGAATGGCGCTCCATGATTTCGAGAATCCGAAGCAGTTCGCCCGGCGGCTGGTGCGGATCGTCCAGGAGGGTCTCGAGGTAGCCGCGAAAAATCGAGAGCGGCGTCCGCAACTCATGCGAAACATTCGCCACAAATTCGCGCCGAATTTCCTCCATCTGTTTCAGTTGAGTGACGTCGCGAAAAAGAATCACCGCGCCTTCCATCTGAGCGGAATCCTCGCCCAGAGGCACCGCCGTCACTTCCAATTCCCGGCCCTCGCTCGGCCCGCGTGACATTTGAATCGATTCCTGCCGGGGCTGGCGAATCCGGACCGCTTCCAGGACAAGGCGATCGACCGAGGCGTGCCGAATCAATTCCAGAAAAGGCATGCCCCGGCCTTCTTCCTTCACGCCGAACAAATGCCGGAAAGCGCGATTCATCAGGCGAACCCGGCGCTGGCCGTCCACCACCACAAGGCCATCGAGCATCGCGCCAAAGACAGTCTGCGTGCTCAACTCACCTTCCCGGACCCGCTCCTCGAGAGCGCGCTGGCGATCGCCTAATTTCTCCAGCGCGAGTCCGACGCGCTGGGCTCGCACGTTGGCACTGATCAGAAATTTTCGCGGTGGTCGTCCGGCGCAAATGGCGTCCACCAACTCCTCGGCATCTTGCCAGGGCCCGATCCAGCGTCGCCAGATCACGACGACCGCGACAATCACGACCGCGGCCAGTCCGCAAAATGCCAGCCAGCCCATCAGCCTTTAGCTTCCCGGATGCGGTAGCCGAAACCGCGAACCGTTTCGATGGCGCTGGAGGCTTTGCCGAGCTTTTTGCGGAGCCTGCGGACGTGAGTATCCACGGTGCGGGTGTCGATCAAACTCTCGTAACCCCACACTTCATTCAGCAACCGGTCGCGTTCCTGCACGCGGCCCTGCCGCCGCATAAGCATCAGGAGGAGTTTATATTCGACGCTGGTGAGCCGCACGAAGCGGCCTGCCACGCTCACCTGGTGCCGCGCGGGATCGAGCGTGATTTGGCCGATCGACAATTTTTCCTCGGTCGCTTCGCCTTTTCCGCGCCGCAAAATCGCGTTCACGCGCAGGACCAGTTCGCGGGGGCTAAACGGCTTTGTCACATAGTCGTCCGCGCCAAATTCGAGCCCCACGATGCGGTCGATTTCCTCCGCCTTGGCCGTCAGCATGATGATCGGGATCTGGCGGGTGGCCGGATCGGTCTTCAACACTTTGCAAATTTCGAGTCCGGGCATCCGGGGGAGCATCAGATCCAGAATGATCAG
>JBAPMH010000150.1:0-11725 GCA_049278515.1 Chthoniobacterales bacterium | reverse complement strand
ATCCCGCACTGCTCACGATGTTTTGCCCATCCGGGCCGAGCGTGAAATCGACGAATTGCTTCACCAGGCCTGCCGGCTCTCCGTTGGTGTAAAAGAAAGTCGGCCGCGCGTAGGGATAGCTTTTCTTTTGCACGCTCTCGACGGATGGCAGCGCGCCATCGACCGAGACAACTTTGATCCCCTGCGCTTTCGCGTAAGCAAGCCCGACGTAGCCGACCCCGTTCGCGTTCTTCCCAACTTCCGCCGCGATCTGCTCGTTTCCAGCCATCTTTTGCGCGGAAGGAGCGTAGTCGCGCTTTTTCATCGCGAGCTCCTTGAATTCGGAATACGTCCCGGAAGAAGTGTTGCGGGTATAGATGGAAATCTTTCCGCCCGAGCCGCCGACCGCGCTCCAATCGGAGACTTCACCGGTGAAGATTTGTTCCACCTGCCGCTTCGTCAGTGCCTTAATCGGGTTGGCGGCGTTCACAATCACGGCCACGCCGTCGTACGCGACGATCGTCTCTTTCAAGGCGACGCCTTTGGCGGTCGCCGCTGCGATCTCCTCACTCTTGGCCGGCCGGCTGGACATTCCGATCTGGGCAGTGCCGTCGATCAACGCGGCGAAGCCGGTAGTCGATCCCTCGGCCGCGATGTCGAAAGTGGCGCCGGGATTCTGGGTTTTGAATTGCTCGGCCAGCTGCGGAACCAGTTTCGCGCCGAGCGTGTCCGAGCCTTTGATAACGAGCCGTTCCGCCTGGGAAGTGGAAGTGAAGATGAGGCCAGCTGTGGCGACCAGGATGACAAATGTCGTTTTCATGAATTGAATAGGTTGTCCTACCCATTTCATCCATCACGTTGGAAGGAGGGCCAAGTTACAATTGCGTGACACTCTCGTCCGGTTGCGGACGCGCTCCGCTGCCATCTGATTGTAACACGAAAAACTTTGACGGGCTGCGATCGTGAATCGAAACGAATGGAGTCCCCGCAATGTTTTTTCCGTTCACGAAAATCAGATTGGCGAACATGACGGCGTCGAAAAAGCCATTACGGGAAATTGAGCGTAAATTTCTCCTGAAGCGATTTCCGCCGGGCCTGAAGAAATATCCGCACGATACCATTGCGCAGGGGTATCTCGCTGTCGGGCGGGGCGGTCTTCAGGTTCGCCTGCGGAAGAAGGGTTCAGTTCGTTCGCTGACCTTCAAGCAGGGAACGCGAGGCGAGCGCGAGGAGCGCGAAATTCGTCTGAGCCTGGAGCAATTCAATGCGCTCTGGCCGGCGACGGCCGGCCGCAGACTAACGAAGGTCCGCTACGACGTTCCCTGGAAAAAGCACACCATAGAAATTGATGTTTATTGCGGCCGGCATGACGGTCTGGTGGTCGCCGAAGTGGAGTTCAAGGACCAGCGAAGCTGCGCTTCCTTCGAGCCACCGGACTGGGTCGGGCGCGATGTGACCGGCAAACCGAAGTATAGCAACGTTCTCCTGGCGCACGATTAGGCCGATTCCCGAAACATGAGCTACGAATTGCGACAGGATGAGATGCTGGGCGACGGAATTCGCCGGATCGTTTCTCACCAGATCGAAAGCGCAATCAAAGCGAGCACAGCGAAACAAAACGGCAAAGGCTCTCCGGTTCATGAAACCCGGAAACACCTGAAAAAGGCGCGGGCTGCGCTTGGTCTCGTTTCCGGCGAGATTGACCGGGGCGGTTGGAAACGCGCAGACCGCTGTTTGAAAAAAGTCGGGCAACTGATTTCCGAAGTCCGGGACGCCGAAGTGCGTTTGGAAACCGTCCGGGAGTTGCGCGATTTCGCGCGCGGAAAAAAACGGAGCTTTCAGGAGACGGAAGAACTCCTCGCCTTCGAGCTCGACAGCTTTCTGGCCGCTTTTTCGGAATGGCCCCGGGAGGCGGAAGAACAGTTGAGCCAGACTCGCAACTGCATCCGGGACTGGCCGCTGGACGAATTGAGCTGCAAGCGGCTGCGGAGAAACGTGCAGAAAACCTATCAGCGCGGCCGGAAAGCGCTTCGCAAGGCGATCGAAAGAACAAGCACGAAACGGCTGCACACATTTCGCAAACGGGCCAAGCAGCTTTGGTATCAACTGCGGCTCCTGCGGCCCCTGGCGCCGGCTGTTTTCAAGGAACTGAACGATGAACTGAAGAGCATCGGTCAATACCTTGGCCAGATTCACGATCTGGCTTTTGTCGCGGCGCGTCTGGCCTCGATTGGTCCCGCCCGCAAACAAGGCGAGCGCATTCTCAAGGCTTTGATCGAGGCGAGGGCCACGGAACTCGAGCAGACGGCCATCGCGCTCGGGGAACGATTCTACGCCGAGCGCCCGAGTCGATTCGCGCACCGGATTTCCGAATACTTTTCCGAATGGGAGACAGTGAAAGTCCGTTGTTCCCCGGCCGCTGGGCGAGTTGCTTAGGTAAAATCAGCAGTCATCCCGAGCAAAGTCGAGGGACCCCGTGGAACGTCGCTCGACCCTCAACCGGGTTCTTCGACTCCGCTTCGCTCCGCTCGGAATGGCGGAGCGCTTTATCGCTCGTGATTGGCGGGCGACAGCGTTTCCCGGAGGTGGCGCGCGATCTTCATGAACTCGAGCGCAACCGGCGAGTCGTCCGATTCGGCCGTGATCGGAAAACCGCGATCGCCGGATTCACGCGTCGCGATATCAATCGGAATCTGACCGAGCAACGATACCCGGAGGCGTTTTGCCTCGCGCGCGCCGCCGCCGGACCCAAAGATGTCGTAACGTTTCCCATCGCTCGGGCAGGCGAAATAGCTCATATTTTCGATGAGACCCAGGACGGGAACATTGACCTTTTCAAACATGGTCGCCGCTTTCCGGGCATCGATTAATGCGACCTCCTGGGGCGTGGTCACGATGATGGCGCCAGCGAGGGCCACCGTTTGCACGATCGTAAGTTGAATGTCCCCCGTGCCGGGCGGCAGATCCAGGATGAGGTAGTCGAGCTCGCCCCATTCTACCTGCCGAAGGAACTGCTGGGTGTAACGCGTCACCATCGGGCCGCGCAAGATTGCCGGGGAGGCGTCCTCGAGAAGGAACCCCATCGACATCAGCTTCAAGTTGTATTGCTCGATCGGCACGATCCGGTTTTCTTCGGTGGCCATCGGCCGATCCCGGGTGCCGAACATCAGGGAGATGCTCGGCCCGTAAATATCGCAATCGCAAAGCCCGACTCGAGCGCCCGTTTTTTCCAAGGCGACCGCCAGATTCGCGGCGACGGTGGATTTCCCTACACCTCCCTTGCCACTGGCGATGGCAATGACGTGTTTGATCCCCTCGATGCGGGTCGCTCCGGCGCCGGCTGCCCCGGCCCCAGCAGGCGGCGCGTGGATATCGATCAAGACCCGGGCGCTTTCGACTCCGGGTATCGCCTGCAAGATTGCCTCCGATTCTGCCTTGATGGCCTGAGGGATGGCCGGCTCATTTGTGGCGAGAGCCATCTGGACGGTAACTGCAGCACCATCGATCCGGATTCCCTTCACCAGGCCGAACGAGACGATATCGCGGCTGAAGCCGGGGTACTTCACGCCCCTCAGCGCGTCCTTCACGTGCTCTTCAGATACAGCCATGGGCGGATACGTTACCGGTCTCGGCGTACGAGTAAACAGACGCGCCCTGGAATCTTTCTACCGCCGGTGGCGCGGAACGCGCCGCTGCCAGCCGTTAGACGCGATTTGCGGTGTCTTCCTTGCAAGCCCACAAAACGCTCATCAGAACAGAGGCGAGAGCGACAACAAAGCCAGAGATCGTGAGCATACGGATTACTTAGCAACGGACGTGCCTCATCAACTTGCGGGGGAAAATCGGCTCACGGCCCTGACTTGCCGTAATCGATCGCGACACAACTGTCGCAATTCGATCAAAGGCAGCGGACTTACTTGGGAACCAGCATGGCCTGCGAGGCGACGCATTGCCATTTGCCGTTTCGCTCCACCCAGGCATCGGTCCAGCGGAAGCTCCGCTTGAAGGCTGTGCCATCCTTGGACTTGCCCTCCTCGGTCGAAACGCCTGTGGCGACCGCAAATTGTCCGCCGAACACCCGCACGTCGATTTTTCCGTTCTTCGTGGTGGTGTAAATGTCGGTGTCCTTTTTGAGCTCGGCCAGCAAATCGGACTTCTTCATGACCTTGCCTTTCGAGCTTATTCCGCGGAAGTCGTCTGCCACATAAGCCTGGGCAACAGACATGTCGTGCTTCATGACGGACGCTTCCCACTTGTCTTCGATATCCCGGATGGTGGCTTCAGGACTCGATTTTTTGACCGGCATGTCCGCCGATGGCGACGAACTCTTGGTCGGGCTGCTCTTCGGTTCCGGCGACGAAGATTTGGCCGGAGCCGGGGAGCTGGAGGGCTTGGGCTTGGGCGCTGGAGTGGCCGATTTTTCAGTGGTGACCGAGACGCTCGGGTCCGAGGTGGAAGTATCGCTCTTCTTGGAAGCCGACGCTTCGGGGGAGGCGTCCGGAGCGGGGCTCGAGTCTTCCTGAGCCAGGGCAAACGACGCTCCCGCCATAATAACCGCGGCAAGAGTAAGAATGGTCAATTTCATCGGTTCGTCTCTCGAATATGGTTTATTGAGCGGCAATCCCGGGCTTCAGCCGAAAGACTGCCTGGCCTGAAAGGACGAACCCTATTTCGCCCCGTAAAGCCCCGTCAAGGTCCATTTGGCTTCCGAATCGTTCCCGTCCGGTGATTTTCGTCGCAAGACCCGCTGGCTTTGATCGTGCTCCTACCTACTTGACGAGGGGTGTAGCATTACCCACGAAAAGCCACAAAATGCGTTTGTCCTCCATTCGAAACCTTCTCTTCGCCTCCGCCCTGACGGCGCTGATCATCTACACGATGAGGCTTCCGGACAATCCCAAGGCCGTGGTGAGGGCTCCCCAGGCTGCGACTGTGACAGCGCCGTCGACTCCGCAGCCCACGCTCGTCGTGGCCCGGCCAATCGGTGCGAATTTCGTCATGCCAGTGCAACCGGCGCCGCGAACCCGGCGGATTGATCAGTGCTTCACAACGGAGCCGGCCTTCGCGATCCCGGTAATCTGGAAAGAAAATGCCGTCGTGGCAGCGGCCCTGAAACGGGACTGGGAAACGGTCGGCAAACTCATCGATGCCGGCGCGCCCGTTGAGTCGACCGACCAAACCGGCATCACGGCCCTGATGATTGCGGCCAAGCAAGGCAACCTCGAGGTGCTCCGGACGCTGATCGACCGCCGCGCGCGAATCGATTTCATGGATTTCGAAGGGCGCACGGCCATCGACTACGCTCTAGCCGCGGGCGAACGGGAGGCCGTTGAAATTCTCTTCGCCTTGACCACGAACTTCAATCCCGACTCCGCCGGCGCACATCGCCTTCTGAGCTCAGCCATTGCCAGCGGCGACATGAAGATTTTCCAGACAATCCTCGAACGGTTTCCGCCGACTCTGGCCTGGACCGCCGAGACACGCCGCGCGCTTGAGACCGCCGTGAAAGCCGGATTGAAAGACCAGGTCCGGCTTCTCTTGAGCAAGCATCCAGCGCCGCCCACGCGCGCGGACGGGGTTGTCCCATTGATCGCCTATGCCATCGCCGCCGATGATGTGCCGTTGTTCCAAATGCTGCTGGCGGGAGGGGCTGATCCGAACACCACGATTCCGAAGACTGCGGAAAAGGAATTTACCGATCTGCTAAAGTCGAAATATCTGCGGCTCTACATCGAGGCCGATGGAGGTGTGAACATCCTGATGCTCGCCGCCGGCCTCGGAAAAACCGACTATGTCCGCGCCCTCCTCGATGCCGGGGCAAATCGCAACCAGCACACAACTCGCGAGAAAATGCTCCCGCTTTATTTCGCCGCCTGGACGGAGAACTGGCAGTGCGTGCAAATGTTGCTCGGCGGCGGCCCGCAGCCAGAACAGCTCCGGGTGGAGATTTCCCTGGCGAAACAGCACATGGTCGTGATTAAGGACGGCGCGACGGTTTTCGAAACGAAAGTTTCCACGGGACGGAACGGCTTCACGACCAAGGCCGGTTCCTACGTCATCACCGACAAGGATCGCGATCATCGCTCCACGATTTACAAGTGCCCGATGCCTTATTTCATGCGGTTGAGCTGCCGCGATTTCGGCATGCACGAGGGGGTCGTCCAACCATATCCCGCTTCCCACGGTTGCATTCGCCTTCCGGGCGATGCCGCGAAGAAGCTTTTCGCTGAGATTCCGGTCGGGACGGTGGTGACGATTAACTAGGGCGCGATTTTCCGCTCCCGGGTTCCTCAATCACCCTTCGACATTTTGACCGGCCTCAAATATTCTGAGGTGTTTTCCGAATATGGACGAGACGCCGTTATCTCAGCTATCCGGGCTTCGTCATGAATACGATGCCCATGGCTTGCGCCGGGCCGACCTTCATTCCCACCCCTTCGAGCAATTCCGCGCCTGGTTCGCGGCCGCCATTGCCGCGGATATTCGCGACGTAAACGCCATGAGCCTGGCCACCGCGACGCCGGACGGTAAACCTTCGGTTCGAATTGTTCTGCTTAAGGGAATCGATGACCGCGGCTTCAGCTTCTTTACGAATTACGACAGCCAAAAAGGACATGATCTGGCGGCGAATCCGCGGGCGGCGCTGGCCTTTTATTGGGTGAAACTCGAACGCCAGGTCCGGGTCAGCGGAGCGGTCGAAAGAACATCGCGCGAAGATTCCGCCGCCTACTTTCATTCCAGGCCAGTCGGCGCCAGGCTCGGCGCCTGGGTCTCGAAGCAAAGCGAAATTATCGATTCGCGGCAAATCCTCGACGCGCGCCTCGAGGAGATGAAAGAACGTTTCGAGGACGGCGAAATCACGCTCCCGCCGCACTGGGGCGGATATCGCGTTCTGCCGGACCAGATCGAATTTTGGCAGGGGCGGCCCAATCGCCTGCACGATCGTTTTCGCTACTCGCTTCGGGCTGACGGCACGTGGCAAATCGACCGCCTCGCGCCGTGATGCCGGACGAGAGCTTTCGTTCCCGCGCGTGGAAGGATAATCCCCACCCGCGCTACTGGTGGCATCGCCTGCCCGGCATGGATTTCGTTCCCCCGGTCTATTCGGACTTGAGCGAAACCGAATGGAACACGCTTCGCGATTGGTATGAAGAAACGGACCGGAGCGGACTGATTGGGGAATGCGTGGTTCCCCTGATTGCACTCCTCCAGGGCTTCGTGACCGGAAACCGGGCCAGTCGCATCGTCCAGCTTGGCACCCACGCCGGGTATTCCGCTCTTCTGCTTGGCTGGATGCTGCGCCGGATGAACGCCCGGCAAGGTCTCTACAGTCTCGATCTCGATCCGGCCATGTGCGAAGTGTCGCGAGGCTGGATCACGCGCGCAGGTCTGGAAGAATTCGTCGAGATCGTCCAGCGGAATTCGCTCGATCCTCAATCCCCCATCGCCGCCCGGGAATATCTGGGAGGCGACCCGGAGTTGATCGTTCTCGACAGCTCGCACGAGTATCAGGCGACCCTGGACGAACTGGATCTGTGGTATCCCGCGCTCGAAGCGGGCGGCCTTATAATTCTGCATGATGTGAGCCGCTTCGCGGTGGACTTCGACGTGACGAAACAAGGAGGCGTCCTGCGCGCCTTCACGGAATGGCGAAAAGCGCATCCCGAGGCAGAAACCCTTTGTCTGAATGGCGGGTCGCGCACGATGGATTTGCCGCGTCCTTTCTACAAAGACGCCTGCGGCGCCGGTCTTATTCACAAGCCACTCTAACCTGCGGCAACCTCCTCTTTTTCCAGGTGACTGAGCCGCGAATGATCTTCCTCCGACGGGGCGACATCACAAAGCTCGCGGTCGACGCGATTGTGAATGCGGCGAACACGAGTTTGCTTGGTGGCGGAGGAGTCGATGGCGCCATTCATCGCGCCGCCGGTTCCGAATTGCTCGTGGAATGCAAAACCCTCGACGGCTGCCGGCCGGGCGAAGCAAAGATCACGCGCGGTTACAAATTGCCCGCGCGTCACGTCATTCACACCGTCGGCCCCATCTGGTCTGGCGGAAATCGCGGCGAACCGGAGATCCTGGCGAATTGTTACCACAATTCTCTCCGCGTGGCCGTCGAGAACGGCGTGCGAACGATCGCCTTTCCCGCCATCAGTTGCGGCGCTTATCGCTACCCCATTGCTGATGCCGCCCGCATTGCCCTCGAAACGACAACGGATTTCCTGCGCGGCACCGATTTCATCACCGCTGTCACCTTCGTCGTTTCCACCGACGAAATTGAAGCGGCCTATCGGCGTCTGCTGGAGCCGGGATCGATGATCCCGGCCAGCGGTCAGGCATCATAACGCCGGGATCACCGATCCCAGCTACAAGTTCGGCGTTCGCCGCGGCGAATCCGTCCGTTGGCGGATTGGACGTTAAGCGTTGGGCGTTCGACGTTTTCCCCTTCATGTCCCGCGACCTGCCAATCTACGAGCTTGAGAATCGCATCGTCGCCGAACTGCAATCCCGCTCCCGTCTCATTATTCAGGCCCCTACCGGCTCCGGCAAATCCACTCAGGTCCCGCAAATCCTTCTCGATCGCGGATTGCTGGGTGCCGGTCAGGTCGTCGTTCTCCAACCGCGCCGTCTGGCCACCCGTCTTCTCGCCACCCGGGTCGCCTCCGAACGGGGAGTCCGGCTCGGGGACGAAGTCGGCTACCAGATCCGATTCGAAAACGTCACTTCCGATCGCACCAGGATCCGCTTTGTCACCGAGGGAATCCTGCTCCGGCAACTCATTCAGGACCCGCAGCTCACCGGCATCTCGGCGATTCTGTTCGACGAATTTCACGAGCGACATCTTTACGGCGACATCACCCTCGCTCGCGCCTTGCAACTCCAGACAACTTCGCGTCTCGATCTCCAGCTCGCCGTCATGTCCGCGACTTTGGACGCCGGCCTTCTCGAAAAGTATTTGGAACCGTGCACGATTTTGAGTTCGAGTGGCCGCGCCTTTCCGGTCGAGATCGAATACTTGCCAAAACCCGTGGGCGGCGAGGGTTATCCGATCTGGGACCTGGCCGCCGATGAACTCGAGCGCCTCGCCCCCAACACCGAGGGCGATGTGCTTGTCTTCATGCCCGGAAAATATGAGATCGGCCGGACCATCGCAGCGATCCGGGCCTCCCGCGTGAGCGATCGATTCGTCGCCCTGCCTCTCCACGGAGAGCTGCCCCCGGCGGAACAGGACGCCGCGCTCGCCCGTTATCAAAAACGCCGGGCGATTGTCTCCACCAATGTGGCGGAAACGTCGCTTACGATCGATGGAATCCAGGTCGTCATCGATAGCGGGCTTGCCCGGATCGCGCGGTTCGACGCCCGCCGCGGCATTAACACTTTGCTCGTCGAGAAAATTAGCCGTGCCTCGGCCGACCAACGCGCGGGCCGCGCGGGACGCACTGCGCCCGGACATTGCCTCCGGCTTTGGACAGAACGCGAACACCTCGACCGAGCGCCCCAGGAATTACCGGAAGTGAAACGCCTCGATCTCGCGGAAGTCGTTCTCACCTTGAAAGCCAGCGGCGTGGACGAAATCGGTAATTTCCGTTGGCTGGAGCCGCCCGATTCGCGCGCCCTCGCCCGCGCGGAGCAATTACTCGTCGATCTTGGCGCCATTGGAGGGGGCCTGCCCCCGGATCGCCCAACGCAACACGTCACGCCTCTCGGTCGCCGCATGCTCGCGTTCCCCGTCCATCCCCGCTATGCCCGTATGCTCCTGGCCGCGCAACAATATCGTTGCGTCCCGGCGGTTGCCTTGATAGCGGCCCTCACCCAGGGCCGGAATCTCCTCCGCCGGCTCGACGGCAAACAGGCGCGGGAAGATCGCGAAGATGTGCTCGGCGCCGACGGACAATCGGACCTTTTCCTTTTGATGCGCGCCTTTCGCTACGCGGAAAACAGCGGATTCGATCCGCAGCGTTGTTCACGACTTGGAATCAATGCCGGAGCGGTCCGGGAAGCCGCGCAATTGACCGAGCAATTCCTCGCCATCGCCCGGGATGAAGGCCTTGATGTCCAAACCGGCGAATCCAAGCCGGGATCGATCGAACGCTGCGTGCTCGCGGGCTTTCCGGATCAGGTCGCGGTGCGGCTCGACGCGGGCACGTTGCGCTGTGCGCTGGTCCACGGGCGCCACGGTGTCCTGGCGCGCGAAAGCGCCGTCCACGCGGCCCGTTTGCTGGTGGCCTCCGAGGTTCGCGAGATCGAAAGCAGCGAGAAGGAGCGCCAGGTCCTGCTTACTCTGGCTACGCGAATCGAGGAAGATTGGCTCCAGGAACTGTTTCCGGAATCTTTCCGCGAAGAGACCAGGGTCGATTTCGATCCCGCCCTTCGCCGTGTGACCGGTCGCCGGGCGATCCTTTTCCACGATCTGGTGCTGCGGAGCGAGGAATTTTCCCCGAAAGGCTCCCCGGAAGCAGCCCAGCTGCTTGCCGGAGAGGTACTGGCCGGGACGTGCCCGCTCAAACATTGGGACAACGCCGTCGAGCAATGGATCGAACGGACAAACTTTGTCGCGAGGGAGTTTCCGGAACTGGGTTTCCCGCCGATTGACGAAGCCGGAAAGCTCCTCCTCCTGGAACAAATCTGCCAGGGCGCCTTGAGCTACAAAGAAATCAAGGAGCGACCGGTCTGGCCGGTGGTAAAGTCGTGGTTGAGCGCTTCGCAACAGCAAACGCTCGATGAGCTTGCGCCGGAGCGAATCAAGCTGGCCAAAGGGCGAGCCGCGAAAATCACCTATGGCGATGGCGTGCCGACCATTGCGGCCCGCATCCAGGATTTGTTCGACACGCCACGAGGTCTCACCGTCGGACGAGGTCGCACGGTTCTGCGGATCCAGGTTCTAGCGCCAAACCATCGGCCGATCCAAATCACCAATGATCTGGAAACCTTTTGGCGAGAGGGCTATCCGAAGATCAAAAAAGAGCTTCAACGAAAATATCCGAAGCACGAATGGCGGTAACCTCCCCCCTTGCTCTTACTCTTTCTCTTGCTCTTGCTCTTACTCTTGCTCCCGGCGCCGCCGCCAACCCCCAGAGCAAGAGCACGAGCGAGAGAAAGAATGGTAGAATGCGGAAAAGAACGAACAAAAGCAGAGGCGCAAGCGTCTTATCACTTACGATTTATTTATATGATCAATCCAAACGGCGACGAATTCATGGAGGACGATCCGCTGGCTGCATCGATGCGGTCGAGCGACGAACCAATTTCCGGGGAAAACCCAAGCCGGTTCCGGCAGGCAGCGAGCAAGGTCTCGATCGTGGCGGGCGACGCCTGGGAGCAAACCAAGGAGCGGGCCAGTACCGCCCGCGAACGCACGGAATTTTTTCTCCGGGAAAATCCGGTTCCGACGATTCTCGGCGCCCTTGCCGTAGGGGTCGCGATTGGGCTGGCGATCCGTTATTCGTCGAGCTCGGCGGAAAAGGAAGTTGAGGCGAAATCGCCCCTGGCAAATGTCGATCTGAGCATCCTTTCGTTGCCGTTTCTCTGGCCCTTTTTCAAAACGATGCGCCGGAAATATGAAGACTCGGCCGATGTCGTAAAGGATGGAGTGGATCGGCTGAAAAAAGTGGACGTCGATCGCTACGTGAAACCGCTTCGTAAGAAGTGGAAAGCCTGGGCGAATTGAGTTGTAGCCGGGGCCTTGGCGCCCCGACTCATCGGTCTTGGTAGGGCGAGACGCTGTCGAGCCGACGCCGTCCTCACC
>JBAPMH010000149.1:0-2274 GCA_049278515.1 Chthoniobacterales bacterium | reverse complement strand
GTGCGAGGGACCGAAAGTTTCACGAGGGGCAAACACTGGATTTTCAGTCCACTGCTCTGCCAACTGAGCTACCCAGCCTATTACCTATGAGAATCGTGATTTTTTCGGGAAGACCAAAAACGACACTCTCGGGCCCTTCGGACATTATTTAGGGCCATGAAGCGCCCAACTCTTAGAGTCCTCGAATATCCCCACAATAAAACTCATTCCTAGTATCTTGATCTCCGTCCATTTAACAACGGCCGGAAGTTTTTCAAGTTTAAAGCCGAAGCCGAAGCGGAACGGCTCCGCCAGATCGCGACGCTAATCGTTACGGAGAAGAGGCCAGATGTTAAAGCTGAGAATGGGTTACCCGCGAAAATCACCTGCTTCGCAAAAGTCCGGCAGCGATCTGTTTTAGAGGATCAACTGGAACGCATCGCGGCTGAACCGCAAAGTTCAAAGGAATGGCTGATAGCTAGGGAGCGCCGCCTTCGCCTTCCAGTCGCACAACGCTTCGGCGTCGAACTTCTCGTCCGTAGGTTGAAAGAAAGGTCGCTCCCCTAAATCAACCCCGGGCTGTTTTGGTTGGGTTGATGGGACCCGCAGTTTCTGCACTGTCGGAGCACTCTGGATCGAGTCGGTGCGTTCAGCAGTGAGTACCAACAGCGAATGCGACATACGTTGCTATCGCACATTTCCTGAATTTCCCGTACAAAATCGCGATCTCCATTTAGGCGCCTCCATTGCGCGCATCACCGGATGTTTCGCCCAACGTGCTCGACGATTTCCACGTATGCTTTCAAAGGAGCGGACGGGTTTTCGCCTTTCCACGCGACACAAGCCTCCGTCGCCACGGCTGGCGTGACTGGGCGAAACACGACATTTTTGTGCGGGAGTTTTTTAAGCTGCTCGGGGACAAGGGCGACACCCAAACCGGCGGAGATGGCGTGGATCATCGTTCGTTCAAGATCGACATCCTGCAAAACCTTCGGGATAAAATCGGCGCGGCGGCAGGTTTTGGTTAGCCACTCGCGGTAGTAGGGGTAGCTCGCTTCCGACATTCCGATGAAAAACATGGGCGCGAGAGCTTTTAGCGGGACCGTCGTTTCGCTCGCCAACGGATTGTCTTTGGGCAAAGCGGCGACGGTTTTGTAGGACGCAATGGTTCGGAATTCCAATCCGCGCCGCGCAATTGGTTCGTGTAATCCAACGAAACCAAGATCGAGCTTGCCATCTTCGAGGGCGCGAAATTGATCACCGCAGGACATGTCGAAAAGGTTAATCGAAACACTGGGAAACGATTGCCGGAACGAGGCGAGAGTCCTTGGCAGCAAATCGTAAAAGAGATTGCTGACGTACCCGATATTGAGCGCGCGAATTTCGCCGCTGTGCAATCGCAGGACGGACTCGATCGTTTCGGCTGCGAGACCAAGAAGGCGTTTGGCATCGGCGAGAAAGGAACGGCCCTCCTCTGTCAGCGTGACCAGTTGCTTTGTGCGATTGAGAAGTCGGACTCCAAGCTCTTCTTCCAGGTCCTTAATCTGCCGCGAGAGTGAAGGCTGTGAAGTGTGCAGCTTAACGGCGGCTTTTGTGAAGCTGAGCGCTTCCGCAACGGTGACGAAGTAGCGCAGATGACGAAGTTCCATCGGAGTTCAGACGTTTATCGTAAACCGACTCGGCACTTTACTGCAAAGAGATTGCGGATTAATAACAAGCCCGGTCGGCCCACAGGCGGACAGCTATTCTCAAAAAGTATGACGCGCTACTAAGAAGATATTGGCCGGAAAACGAGCGGAGGCGTAACATTTTGCTTCGCCATTTATGAACCGAATCGCTGCAGCCCTTTGGAAAGGAAACCTTCAAGAGGGCGAAGGGACTTTAACCACCGAAAGCGGCGTTCTTTCTAAAACGCAATATTCTTTTCGGACGCGATTCGCGGAAGGCCTCGGCACCAATCCGGACGAACTGATCGCGGCTTCGTTAGGCGGGTGTTTTTCCATGGCCCTGTCCAATGAGCTTGGTCTTTGCGGTTTCCACCCGCTGCGCATTGAAACCACCGCAACCGCAACGCTGGAAGATTTAGCTGCGGGCTGGACTGTTACGCACATCCAACTTGACGTCCATGCGAACGTTCCGGACGCCTCTCAAGCGCGTTTCATGGATGCGGCGATCGCGGCAAAAACAAACTGTCCCATCTCCCGCTTGCTTAAAACAAATATCTCAATGACCGCCAGTCTCGACCCATGACATCAAACGGCCTTAAACCGCAGATCATGGAACCAACTATCACAC
>JBAPMH010000148.1:0-4975 GCA_049278515.1 Chthoniobacterales bacterium | reverse complement strand
GCATTCGTCCAGGCTGTCTTCGGTGCTCGCGACTCCACCATGGTGGCGTAAGTGCCTCTCATTTCCTGGGGGGACCACTTCAACCAATCGGCCAGCAGGGTAAGTGTGTCATGCACGCCTCCCTCCTCACTTGTTTTCACTCCCGAAACCTTGTCCTCGGGCCGGCGCGGGGGCACGGAGGTCGGATCGGCCGAGAGCATGACGAAGAGCGCGTAACTATCCGAGTTTTGCAGCGCTTGCTCCGGGGTGAGACGCGGAAGCCGCCGCTCGGGACCATAGGCCCAGTCCTCCGTCCCGGGAGTCGTGCCAGCAAGGCCGATACCCGGCGTTCCGTGCGCGGTTTCATGGATGAAATTACGCGCGCGGGCGGTCAAACCAGCGTCAATAAAAGCCGGGCAAAGCGTCAGCTTCGCGGTGGGACCCAGATTCCGATTATAGGCGATGGCCCCGCAATTTGGATCGCAGACCGTGCCGCACTGATGTTGTTTGGGCTTGGCCACGAGATCCATCTGGGCCGCAATCTTGCCGAGATTGCTGTCGAGCGTTGCCATCACGGCTGCGCCGCTCCCTTTGCCTTTGCCGCCGCCGAAGTATTCGTCGCGCAGATCGTTCGTCTCCGGGTCGATGCCGGAGTTCAAGAGCCGGCGGGCTTTGGTGATGAAACCTTGCGCGGTTGTGCGCGTTTCCGTCACCTTGGTTTCCACGGCTGCGGTGCACGGTCCCTGCGCCGCAGTCGTTTTGCAGTTCGGCGTCGCCGGCTTCGAGCCCGCCACCGCGATGTCGACGGAACGCACATTCCGATAATCGAGCCGTCCGTCGCCGACGTCGGGCAAGGGTTGGGCGTTGCGGTTTCCGAGATGGCCGGCGGAAGCAAGCTCGGCGTTCACCGTCTTGATTCGGCTCTCCGCGAGCGCTTTCCCCACCGCTGGTGAAGTCACCTCATCCTCGCTCACGTACCCTTTCAGGTCGAAGTCCCTTTTATTATCGCGGTTGGCCAAATGAATCGCGATCTTTCCGTCGGTGTCGATCGCCGCGCTGTTTCGATCAAAGTAGATTGTCCATGTCCCGTCGGATCCGCCAGCGGTCTCCTTGCCCCTGACTTGCAGACCCGCGGGCACGGCGCGCTGCATGGCTCCAGTGGCCGCATCCTGTTGCTGCAGAACATGGGTCAACTCATGGGCCAGAAGCCGCCGGCCCGGCTCTGTCTGGGGAGAGTAATGACTCGCATCAAAACAAATCTGGCGCCCGACGGTGTAGGCTGCGGCGTTCACCGCCCGCGCGGATTCCGTGGCCTTCGCGCCGCTATGCGTGCGCACGTGACTGAAGTCATGGCCGAAGCGCTGTTCCATGAATCCGCGCGTCGCAGAATCGAGTGGTTCCCCGCTTTCGGAAAGGACGTCGTGCACAATCGGCGGCGCGACGGGAACGGACTCGTCGATGAACGATTCCCGGTGAACGTCAGGCGAGGAAATTGAGGAGAAATTGGCCCGCGATCCAACGGCGTTTCCGTTCATGACGGTATCTGCCACGGCCTCCGCTTCCCGCTCGAAACGATCGTCCGGTCGATTGATCTTTAGCGTGGGCCGGGAAGTTGTGTTGTCGTGACTGAAACCATCGCCCGCCGGTTGGCCTAACGAGGTGAAGCGTTGCAATGCGCGCCGCTTCTTTTTCCCGCACTCTGCGCACTCGCCGCTCGGACCGGCTGCACCGCCGCAGGCGCATTTGCGTCGCAGCCAGCCCGCGGGAGAGGAAATGGGTGACGGCGATCGGGTCCCTTCGGTCCTCGCCTGAATTTGTGCCGGCGCTCTCATCCGTCCTGACCCAGATTGGTGGCAAGGGACATCATCGGAATTCGCCTATTCTTCTCCCGAGCCGAAGCCTGCCCCGCCCGTGGGTTTGCAAGTCTTTCCAAATTGCACGCCGGTTACCTTGTGGCACGCGCAGCCTTTGTCGCGCGGCTTGCCTGGAAATTTCGGATACCCTTTCTTTCCGCCCGTGACATCGATGGTCTTGGTCGCCACGCGGCCTCCTGGGGTCGTTTCGTCTATGCCAAGGGAAGCTTTCTCCACTTTCGTGCCTTTTGTCGTGACCGACCATTTGATCGCCTCAGCCGTGTACCTGTCCGCGCCTGCACCGGCCCCAAGACTCACTGAGCCGCTGCCCGTCCCACCCGTGCAGGGCACGCCGGTCTGAAGGTCCAGGCTCTGGGCAAGCGTGTCGCCCGGGTCGCCTGGGATGCTCTTCTTGCCGGTATCCGCCGTATGAGTCATCGGCCCGGAGCTCGCTCCGCCACCGCCCTCCTCCAGGTTTAATCTGCCGGCAATGGTCGACGCTTGCGTCTCCAGCGTTTTCTTATCCTGGTCGCCGTAGCTTTTGCCTCCCATGAGTGCCTTGTACTCGAGGCGAAGGGGGATCGACGTGGTTCCCGTTTTGGAACAAGCGCAGGGATCGTATAACAGCGTCACGGTGGTCCGAGCGGTCTCATATTGGCATTCAGCCGGATCGTCGTTCCCGCGCGAAAACACACGCCTGACCGCTTGCTTCACACATGACGTTTTTTCCGTCCTGGTTTTTTCCTCGGGTTTCGGTTGGCGTTGCAAGCTGGGCGCAGAAAGAGTGGGCTCGGCAATTCCCGGCCCGGCCCCCTCGTCGGCGATTCGAGTCGCGTGCGCTTCGGCTTCCTTTTCGTAGCCATCATCGGCCGGCCCCACGCGCAACGCCTTGGTAACCGTGCCCGGTGCACCTGATTGTTGGAGGGTGTGCGTCAACTCATGCGCGAGTAACCGCCGTCCCGAGGGCGAACTTGGAGAGTATTGTTGCGCGCCGAAGACAACGTCTCGGCCCACCGTGAAGGCGAGCGAATTGACGGCTTGCGCCGACTCCGCGGCCCGCCCATCCGCGTGAATCCGGACTCCGCTGAAATCGTGACCGAACCGCAGCTCCATGAAGGCGCGCGTCGAAGCATCGAGTGGCTGGCCGGGCGAGGCCAACACGTCGTCCACGATCGGCGGCACGCCGGAAGGATAAATTTTCAAGGATGAAGGAGCATCGAGCGCGCGCTGCAAGGTTTGGGACGCGCGTTTTTTGCGGCACGACTCACACTCCCCGGTGGGACCAGGTGTGCCGCCGCAGGCGCACTTGCGTCGCAAGACGGCGCCGCGCACCGGACTGAAAGATGAAATCGCCGGCTTCGTTGGGCCTGGGCCTCTCGCGACCATGGGAATCTTTTTCATTAGTCGTCATCCACACCCGGGTCACTTGGGCGGCGGCTCCGCATCCGCGGGCGGCCCTGGGCGCAGCTTGATTGACATGACTTGCTCTATCTCGACCACATTGACCCCTTGTGACGTGGCCTTTTTCATCAACACGTTCATGCGATCCGCAAGAAACTTCGGAGCGTGGTATTTCATCGCCTGCCAGAACGGTTTTGCCACTTTCTCATCCTTTAGAAAAGCCCAATCAAGGGCGTCGAGATGCTGCAGGGCAACGAAGAAGTTCGTTTTGACGACCTCATCCATCGTCATGGCCGGCTTCAGTATTTGCACTGCGAGATTCAAATTCATCAGCCGGTCGGAGTTGATCAGGTTGACGCTTTCCGGGTAGGCGAACTGGTTTACCTCGTTGTGGAACTTCTCATTGTAGACGTAACAGCAATCGTATTGCTGCTCTTTGTAGTGTGAGAGGATGTACCAGAAGATCTCCTTCTGGCGCGGGTTCTTCATTTCCGTCTTCGGTTGCGCAAATGCCTTCTTGCCCGGCGGGGCTGAAGCGTCGGGAGCAGGGCACAGTTTGCACTTCTGGGGATCCGCAATGGGGATTTTTTCTGAATTATCTGCTTTCCCGCTCGGCTCGGGCAAACGATCGATCGACTCCCTTGCGAGCGCGCCAACTGGTGGGGGCGGCGGCTGGATCCAGAAGGCGCGGAACTCACTCTTATAGTTTTCGAGCAGATCGTTCGCGCTGTTCGCGGACCACAGCTTGGGGCTTAGATCCGCGACGTGTTGTCCTTCGTGCACAAAGTGTTCTTGAAATCACCCTCGGTGACGGTCAAGCCGCGGGTGAACAAACGGATATCGCTGGGTGAAAAGGGCGTGGAGACCGGGGTCGCGCCGGGCCCCGGGCCTGCCGGCGGAGGCGTTTCCTCCGTCTTGCCGGGTTTCGATCCGCTTCCTCCAGGCCCCGGCTCAGTCTTTTCCGGCAAGGTCCGCGTCTGGACCGTGGAGGGAGGCTGAGGAATGACTATTTTTCCAGCAGGCGCGTTGGCTTCCAGGACCATTCCCCGCCCGCCTTCCTTGGGATCTGCCGGATATTCACCTCCGACTTTGGGATATTTGTAGCGGTCGTCGAAATGGCGATCGGGCGAGTAATGCGTGGGACTCAGAATTGTCAGGCTGAACTTACCGGCGTCCAGCATCCCGACAGTATTGTGGAAAAGGTTGTCAGGATTTCGGATGCCTTTTTTTGGATCCGGCTGGATCTTTCGCGCGTTGTCCAGAAAACCCGCGATATTTTGCTGCTGCGTTTTATGCCGCGCTACCGCTTCCTGCTGCTGCTTTTCATCCTGGGGTGATGCCTTCCGGGATATCAAGCCAGCTGGCGCAGGCGAGATTTTGGGGGGTGAGGTCCCTGGCTCAGGGAAAGTTTGACCGCCGCTTTGTTGCACAACATGAACCAGCTCATGCGCGAGCAGCGAACGGCCCGTCTCGCTGCCAGGCGCATAGTTGCCTCCGGCGAAAACCACGTCGCTGCCGGCCGTATAGGCCAGCGCGCCAAGATTGCGCGCCGAACGAGAGGCCCCGTCATCGGTATGCACACGAACATGCGCGAAATTTTGGGCGAAGCGTGTCTCCATGAACGCTCGAGTCGCACGATCGAGTGGCTGCCCCGGCGAGCGCAACGCCTCATCCACCGCGGGCGCCGCGCTTTCCCCGCCGCTGGTCCCAGCCGCGCGCTCGCTCACCGAAACGTCTCGCCC
>JBAPMH010000147.1:0-7911 GCA_049278515.1 Chthoniobacterales bacterium | reverse complement strand
TTTCAATTCCTGGTCGATGAAACCAATCTTTCCATCATTATCGAGGTCGCTAAGTAATTCCAAAGGCACCAGCATCAACGCGTGATCTTCGGCTTGCGCTTGTGGGTTGTTGGGATCTTTGAAGCTGCCGCTGCCGACGATGACGCCGTCATCGTTCATGTCGTTGATGTACCAGATTTCCCAACCGTCCATATTCGGGATCATTTCTTCCAAGCCAAATGGGTGCCAAATTTGCGTATCGGGCTGGCGTTCCCACAGCACAGTCGTGCTCCCATCCCAGCCCAAAATCTGCGGCACGGGAATCGGGGCCGGTGTCGGACTGGGTGAACCGCTGGCGGTCGCGGCCGGGCGCAGATGAGTGTTGATCGCAATCGGATAGACTCCCGGCAGGACCACGTCAGGAACCGCCGCCAAGGGCGGCACTGGCAAGGTCCGAATGGTCATCGGCGGGTTATCTGAAGTCGTCCCAATGACTACCCCTCCCTCATTGAGGTTGGTCGGATTGAAGTCGACGGCGTGGCCGTCGATCATCCCACTTTGGGGGCCAAGGGGATTCCACCAATCTCCATAGTTATCAGCGAATGGCGTGATCTTGCGGCCGATGTAGTGGCCTGCGGACACCCGCGAAATGCTGTCGACCGTTCCGGTCCAATGAGACAGATAATCATTCTCGGGGTCATTCGTGGCGGCGGCGTCGCCGATCTGGATTGGCGAGGTGGACTCCGCCGGCACTCGCATGCTGTTCATAACGAGGATCAAATTGTTCAAGAAGCCGCTCACCGAACCGGTGCACATTTGCCCGAACGCCTCACCGGAATTTCTGATGGCCATGAGCGAGGCGGATTTAAACATGAGGTCCCCAGTGTGCGGACCGAAACCAGGAAAGGCGCTGAGCGCTGAAATCTTGTCGGCTGTGGCACGGTTGCCCGGCCAGCGCAGTCCCCCCTCCAGCTCGCGCACCTCTTCCGCATTCCAGGGCCCTTCCGATCGGTAGAATGTCCCGACCACGACATCCTGATCGTTGATGTCGTATGCCCACAGCGAAGAATAGGCGCCGGAGTAGGTAAGGCGCTCCAACACGCCGCCTTTCCAGCGGGAAGGCACCCAACTGCTATTCTCATCCAAGCTGTGCACGAGGACTGTGCCTTTGTTGTTGACTCTATTTGGCTGAACACCCTTCCCGAGATCAATGATGGCGTAGCGATAGGGGGGAACGGGTGTGGCGGTAGGGCTCGGGGAGGGTGTCGGGCTTCCCTCGGGCGGCGGGGTCGGGGTGGTAGTAGGTGGGGAAACATATCTGCTTATCACTCGGAAGGCGCGGGAAATCTGATTGAGCGCCCTCCCCACGAAAGCACCGATTCGACTGCTGACACCTGAAGTCTGGCCGAACCCGAACTGGACACTCGCCGTGCCATCCGGGCCGGTGCGGACCGTCACGGTGTGGGGGTCTTGTCCGGTAACAATCTCGGCCGAGCCGGAAGTGACGGTGAACGCTACCGGCGCGTTCACCGCAAGCTGGCCATTGGCTTTCTTCACTCTGACGACGAGCGGTTGCGCACCCACTGTTCCCGCGTCGCCGATTTGATTGTTCCCACTGACGATCTCGATTAGCGGCGTCGTTCCGTTAAAATAATCAGTCGGATCAGTTCCCTGGAGGTATTCCTGGAGGTTCGAGATGCCGTCGCCGTCGAAGTCGGCGTCCGCGGCCTGGTCGAGATCGCCGAAATATTCCATCTCCCAGCGGTCATCCATCCCGTTTTGGTTGGTATCGAGCAGACCGAGGCCGATCTGCTGCGGCACGTATGGGTCAACGCCGGGCAGCGTGCCCGACGCGCCATCTCCCCACGCCCAGACGGTGCCGTCGGCTTTCATTGCCATCGAGTAGGACCAGCTGGTGGCGATGGCGATCACGCCGGTCAATCCGCTCACTTGGACTGGCCCCGAACGCGGCTGCGTGGTGTCATCACCGAGCTGACCAAAAGAATTGTAACCCCAGGCCCAGACCGTGCCGTCGCTTGTCACGGCCAGGGTATGATCCCAACTCGAGGCCACTTTGACGACATCGATCAAGCCGGGGACCTGAACGGGAGTCTGATGATAGCTCCCGGTTGAACTGCCATCGCCGATCTGGTGGGAGTAATTCGAACCCCAGGCCCAGACGGTGCCGTCGGCCTTCACCGCGACCACATGTTCGTATCCGACGGCGATATCGACGACGTCAAGAAGGTCAGGCATCTGCACGGGCGTCGCGCTGAAAATATCCTGCCCAGCATAGTGCTCGTATCCCCAGGTCCAGACGGTGCCGTCGCTCTTCAACGCGACGCTGCGCGCAGGGCCGGCTGCCAACTTACTGACCCCGGTGAGGCCGGGAACCTGGACCGGAATATTTGAAAGCGTGGTATCGCCAGTGCCCAACTGCCCGTAATAATTGTCACCCCAGGCCAGCACGGTGCCGTCCTGTTGCAGCGCAAGAGTGTGCGCTCCCCCGGCTTTCACCGATTTGATATTCGCCAGATTCGGGACGGGGGCGGGAGCGGTCCGATCGGCGTTGGTCCCATCGCCGAGCTGTCCGAGATTATTCTTGCCCCATGTCAGCACCGTGCCGTCAGCCGCGAGAACGGCGAAATGGTCGTCACCAAGCGACACGGATTTTAGTGCCGGCAAACCAGTGAGCCGCCGGGGAAACATACTTTGGAAGGAGCTGTCAGCGACGAAGCGATTTCCCCAGAACCAGACTGCTTGCGCTTCCAACGCGAGGTTGCCGGCGCGCTGGCTGGCTGCGAGTCGATCCGCCAACGGATCGTCGAGGGGGTTCGCGGCCCCGATTTCGAAACTAAAAAGATTTTTCACCTGGCCGATGTTCGCGACGGCGAAGTCGTCGGCGGGCGCGACGCTGCCCGTCCACGGATACGCGTTCGCGAGGCCGGCGGCGATCAGGCGGTCGTAAAACGGCCTAACGACATTCTTCAACTGGCCCAGATTGAGCGGGGCGAAGTCATTCGTCTGCCCGCTTGGGTTCGACCAAACATCAATCAAATCGTGCAACTGCTGCCCCGCGCCGCCGGGAAGCTTTTCGTCCATTTCGGCGACGGCGGCTTTAGCGATGTTCTTTAGCTGGCCCTGGTTTGCGGGCGCGTAATCATCCGCCGATGCGTTCGGGACGGTAACGCCGCGTTGCGCCCACCACGCCGGCGCGGCAGCAAAAGCGAGAAGCGGAAGCGCCGCGCACAACAGAAGCGCAAGCAAGACGCGGAGCGGGGTAACTCCGTTGCAGTTATCGGGCGCGGCCGGTTTCACGCGAGGGAAAAGAAGGCGTCGCTGCGGTTACGGAGTCGGCCCTTGCGTGAATTCGCCCATGGATAAGTCGCCGAGAGGAGCCAGGTGCGTCGGCCATGTTCCCGGAATCCCCTGGACGCCCTGCGGGCCGGCTGGACCTTCGGGACCGGCAGGGCCAGCCGGGCCTTGCGCACCCGTGGAGCCAATCGGACCCGTGGAACCTTGCGGCCCGGTTTCCCCAGCGGGTCCTGCTGGACCCGGCTCACCTTGCATTCCCGCTTCTCCCTGAGGTCCCTTCAGCGTGCCCGCCCAATTATAAACCCGTCCGCCGAACGATTGCACAAGCACCCAGTAGTCGCCGGTCAGCGGATTGAGGAAGAAATCTCCCACGTTGCCTTCAGTCACCGGGAACGCTGGGACCTCAGAGCCAAGACGCCACGTGACGCCGTCCGCGCCGTTTGCTCCAGTTGCACCCACCAGGTCAAAGGGATCGCCCCAAAAAGTAGCTTTTGGCCCGTAAAACTGCCGAGCCAACAGGTCAATGTAAAAGTCATCGTCTTCGCCGAGAGAGGTGTCAGGGACGCCATACCCATGCAGGATCGTGCGGCCAGCCGGTCCATTATTACCTTGCGGTCCAGCAATCCCTGGTGGGCCCGGGTCGCCCGGTAGTCCCATAAAACCTTGCGGGCCGACTGGACCGGCAGGCCCAGTTGGACCCGCTGGCCCTGGCGCTCCGGTTTGGCCGATCGCTCCTGCCGGACCTGCTACTCCCGTATCTCCCTTGTCGCCGTTGCGAACGAAAGTGAGCTTAACCGGCGTATTATCGGGCCAGCTTCCACCGCTCTCGATGATTCGCGCGACGGCAAGCTTGTAATATCCGTCCCCGGGAACTCCCCCCGTAATGGCAAACATCTTCATCCACCGCGGATTGTCGGGACGCACCGCAACGAAATACCCCTTCACCGGATTGGTGGACGCCATCACCGTGTCGACGAAAAAGCCCTGGAAACCGCCGTGAACGTCTTGATACGAAAGATAAATATATCCTTCTCCAGTCGGCGCGTTCAGTTTGAAATTTCCGTTTTCCGGCAGCGAATCGGTGGTGTCGGTTGTCCAATTGTAGTCCGCACCGGCCATCTCGCCCTGGTCACCTTGCGGCCCGGTCGCACCCGGCGTTCCCGCAGGTCCCTGGACTCCTTGCGAACCGGCAGGGCCTTGTGGGCCTGGCGCACCATTCTGCCCTGGAACCCCGGCCGGGCCTTGGGCGCCGGTTAACCCAATCGGCCCAGCAGGCCCCTGCGGCCCCTGCGGTCCCTGTGGTCCCTGTGGTCCAGCAGGCCCGGCCAAAACAATCTCCAGCCTGGGCTCGTGGCTCGTCTGGGTGGATTCCTTGCTGTCGAAATAGAGATCCAGGTTGGCGCCGTCATCACCGGGTTCGATCACAAATCCCTCGTTGACGAGCGTACCATCGAGCCAGGCCCGGACCCAGTCGGTCACGTCAATGCTGACGAATTGTCCGAAGAAATTGACGGACAGGTTCTCGTACCTCGGCGAACCGAAACTGAGACGATCGCGGCTGGTCAGGGTTGACTCCTCCCATGCGCTTGTAACAGGAGTCAGGGTGATTCTCCCTCTGATGGACGAGGAACTATTCACCCAGAGGTTGAGCCGGGCTTGGGTAACGTCCGCCGCGACGGTGCCGGGAGGCAGCGTGGCAATGCTAAATTTTAGGAAGGCGCGCATCGAGGCGGGCTCCCCGATGATGATGAACCCGGTTAGGCCGCTCTCATTGAAGTAGACCCTCAGGTCGCCACTCGTCCCATAATTGGTCCCCCCATCATTTGAATTGACGTAGGTGTCCTGCAACAAAAGTCCGTCGATCGCGGCCGCTTTTGGGGCTGCGGAGCAAACGGCCAGGGTGATGACCGGAACAACGAGGTGGCGAAAGAAGGATGCGGTTGTGCTCATAAGGGATGCGGGTCAGCTCGTTCTCAAGGGGATGGATGATGCGGGCAGAACCCTGGTCCGTCTAGTCATGTAAAACCGGGATTTTTTTGCGATGCGGTTGGAGCCGGCTTGCTCCGGCATTCGCTGGGGCGCGATTCGATTCAAACATGCGCTTGTGCAATCGGCGCTTCGGGCGGATCGTGGAAAACCATGAGCGCAGTTTTGCGCCAACCCCCAGTTATCGATTCTGCTACCGGCTGCGCGCGCGTAGCTGTCGTGGACGATCATGTCTTCATGCGCGACTTGATTTCCCGTGAGTTGGTTCGCAGCGACAAGCGTTATGATGTCGTTGCCGCGGTGGGCACAGCGGCGGATGCAGTCGCGGTCTGCCGCCGTTTCGCGCCTAATCTTCTCGTTCTCGATATCAACCTGCCGGATCGCAGCGGGGTCGCCGCCGTCCCAGATATTCGCCGGGCGTCGCCCGCGACCCGGATTTTGCTTTGCACCGCCTTTCCGAAGCAGGATTGGCTGGGCGAAGCTAATAATTGCGGAGCCGACGGCTTCGTCGAAAAAACGGACAGTTGGGACGATTTTCTCGTGGCCGTGGATCGCGTCAACCGTGGCCAGCGCTATTTCTGCTCAAGGGGAGATCCGCGGCCGCGGGGCGAGGGTAAGCCGAGCGTCCGGCTTACTCCGCGGGAACGCGAGATCCTGAAGCTGATTGCCGGAAGCATGACCACAAAGGAAATCGCGGCGCGGCTTTTTATCAGTGTTCCGACAGTGGAAACGCACCGCGCGAATTTGATGGTGAAGACCGGCGCCCGCAATCTCGCGGGACTCGTCCGCTTCGCGATGAATGCCGGGTTGTCGTGACCCGTTTCGGTAGGGCGAGACTCTGTCGAGCCGACAAACCGGTTTTCGAGGCTTGCGGCTCGGCAGAGTCTCGCCCTACCAATTTTTGAAACAGTGCGTTAATCTTAGCCGTGCCCGATCCTTCGTCTCCAGCCGCGCCCATTAATTACAAAATCGGCAACGAGCGCCTTATCAAAGTCACCGAAAACGCTTCTCGGAAATTGAATTCGCTCCTGGAAAAACAAGGCCGCGCAACCGGAGCGTTGCGCGTGGCCGTAATCGGCGGCGGCTGCTCGGGCTTGCAATATAAAATGGATCTCGTGGATGGCCCGGCGAACCGGGACATCATGGTGGAATCGTCGAATGTGCGCGTCGTGGTCGATCCGAAGAGCGCGCTTTTCGTGAGCGGATCGCTTCTCGATTTTAGCGACGACCTGCAAAAGGGCGGGTTCAAGGTGACGAACCCAAATGCGGTGGCGCATTGTTCCTGCGGCGAGAGCTTCGCCGCATGATGGATTACTTCGCTCTACTTGATCAGCCGCGCACTCCCTGGCTCGATCCGGATAGGCTGAAGGAGATATATCACCGGAAGACCCTGCGGGCGCATCCGGACGCTCAAGGCCCGGGCGCGGCGGACAATACCTTTATGAGCCTGAATGAGGCCTATCAAATCCTCCAGGATCCCAAAAGGCGGCTCCACCACCTCCTGAGCTTGGAAGGCCATGCACCCTCATCGGGCGACCAAACCGTCCCGGGAGAATTGCACGATTTATTCCCCGAAATCGGCGCCCTTGCCCAGCGGGCGAATTTGGTCCTCGCAAAAACCAAGGCAGCTTCAAACACCCTGAGCCGGTCCCTTCTCAGGCCCCAGATTCTCGAAGTCGAAAAGGAAACCGCTGAATTGCGCGCAAAAATCCGGGGCTTGTTCGAGGCTTCGCTCGCGCAATTGCGGGAGCTCAATTCCGACTGGGTAAAAGACAACGCCGAACAAATCGCGATCCTGTCAAAGCTCTACCTGACGTTCGCCTATCTCATGCGTTGGGCGGCGCAGTTGGATGAAATCGCGTTTCAGATATCGTCGTTGTAGCCGGGATCGTTGATCCGGCTTCGTAGGCGTCTTGGTCGACCGGGATCGACGACCCTATAATGTTCATTTGAACTTGCACTTCCCGCCTCCCCGGAGATCGTTCCAAATGCTGACCGAGCGACAGAGGGGTGTTCTCGAGTTCATCCAATCCGAACAGCGCGAAAAAGGAATTACGCCGAGTACGCGCGAAATCCAGCATCACTTCGGTTTCGCCAGCCAGACCTCTGTCATGCAATACCTCGACACGCTCGAGAAGAAGGGCTTTCTGGACCGGCACGCGCGCAAAGCCCGCGCGCTGGTCACTCCGGTGCAGAAAGTGCGCATCACCGACATCCCCATTTACGGGCAAATTCCGGCGGGGATGGCCACCCTTACGGAACAATCAATTGAAGGCCATGTTTCTCTCGATACCAGCTCGGTGAACGCCTCGAACAATGGACGCACCTTTGCCCTGCGGGTCCGGGGCGATTCCATGATTGATGCTCATATTCTGGATGGCGACATTGTGATCCTGGAAGACCGAAAGGATGTCCAAAACGGAGATATTGTGGCGGCCCTGATCGATGGCGACACGACCCTGAAGCGTTACGTGATGGAACATGGACGGCCCTACCTGAAAGCGGAGAACCCGCTTTATCCTGATCTGGTTCCGGCGCGGGAACTTCGGATCCAGGGAGTAATGGTCTCGCTGGTTCGAAAACAGATCGCGGCGCCGCGGCGAAAACGCAGCTAGCTATCCTGGTAGGGCG
>JBAPMH010000146.1:0-7811 GCA_049278515.1 Chthoniobacterales bacterium | reverse complement strand
GCGTAGAGCAAGGGATACCAGATGGCGCTCCACGCTCCCCACCGCATGACGTGTTGCTGAACCTCCGCGATGAAATCGACGACCGGAAAAAGCCGGGAGAGAAAAAAGAGGCCGGCTGCGACAATCGTTAGCCCCGCGAGTTGAAGAATAATTGCGCGGCGCATCTGGACCATCGCGGAACACTCACCGCTGCAAACGCCTCGCGCAAATCCCGATTCGGCGCGGCGGCCTAACGACTCGTTCGCCCGCCTTCGCCGGACGGCAACTCCGCGATCGCTCCGGCCAGCGCGGCGATATGGGCGGGAGTCGTTCCGCAACATCCACCGAGCAAGCGCCCGCCTTTGGCGACCATCTCCCGCACGACTTCCGCGAAGCGTTCCGGCCCCGCGTCGTAAACAAAGCGACCTCCTTGCTCCCGTGGATTTCCCGCGCTCGGATAAACCGCGAGTAAATGTTCTCCGGGCAGCTGCCGAAGCAATTGGACCATCCCATGCGGGTCGTTCATGCAATTCACTCCCATCATTTTCGCACCCATTGCCTGAAGCTTCGCAAAGGCGCCGGCCAGTGAGATGTCGGAAAGCTGCCCATCAGGCGCGCACGCGAACGAGCAAATCTCGGGAACATCTCCCAATTCCTTCTTCGCCCGGAGCGCGATCGCCATTTCCTCGAAGTCCGTGAAGGTCTCGAAATAAATCAGGTCGACGCCCCCTTCCAGGAGAGAACCGACCTGCTCGCGAAAACAGCCGGCCCGATCGATCCCTCTCCGCGCCGCCTCTTCGCCGGTGATACCCAGCGGCCCCACACTTCCCGCGACATACACATCCGCAGTCCCGGCGGCCTCCTGGGCCCGTTTAGCCGCCGCGCGATTGATCTCCGCGACTCTCTCCTGAAAGCCGAATCGCCCCAGCCGAACCGCATTGGCGCCAAAACTGTTCGTCTCGATCACCCGGGCTCCCGCGCGAATGTACTCTTCGTGGATCGGCCGAATCCGATCAGGCTCAGAGATGCAGAGCTCTTCTAAACAGCGCGTCAGCGGGATGCCCGCCTCGAGCAGCAAGGAGCCGATCGCTCCGTCACCGCAAAGGACCCGCGTTTCGAGCTCGTCGAGCAGATCCATTCAAGATGCAGGATTTCCTGTCCGTCAATCAGTCAGGGCTGACAAATGGCAAAAACTCGCGCCGGAAACCCTGAGCCGCCTTTCGGTTTCGGAAAGCTCACCACCACAATCGCCCCGCTTTCTGGCACCTGGTCGAGGTTCGTGAGCAACTCGATCTGGTAGTGATTTGTCTGCAGGACATACGTTTCCAGGGAGTAGTCCTCTTTGGTAGTGGCGACGCCGGGATCCGTGTCGGTGGTCTCATGGCCCGAAGCGGTGATCTTGCGCTCCTCGTACAAATATTTAAGCGCCGGCATGCTCCACCCTGGATAATGCGACACTTTCGCCTCATCCTGGTTCTCCATCGCGGCCGCATCGGGCCAGCGCTTCGACCAATCGGTTCGCATCGCGACGAACGCTCCAGCCGGAATGCGCCCGTGATCGGCCTCCCATTTCTTGACCCGCTCCACGCTCAGGACGTAGTCGGGATTCTTGGCCGACTCGGCGTGAACATCGATCACCGCGAGCGGCAAAATCATTTCCTGCAGGGTGATTTGATCCACGGTCCTCAACCCTTTAATGAAGTGAGCCGGCGGATCTACATGCGTTCCCCATTGCCCGACATGGGTGAATATTTCGCTGAAAAATCCTTCACCGAGCGAGCCGCGCCCTTTCTCGTACCAATACGCGACCTCCCGCTTTTCATCGGGGAACCCTTTCCACTTCGGAATACCGGGCTCGAAGGTTTGAGTCAGATCGACAAATCTTTTTCCAGCCAGGATCTTTTGAATTTCCAAGAGGGTCGGCTCTCCCGCGAAGGTGGCTTGAATAATACAGGCCAGGAGAAGCCCGGCCATTCCGCTCATCTTCATCATCCTCATTCCCGGTTGTTAAACGATCCCCCAACAAGAAGCCAACAAGTTCGAATAAGCTCCAATAGGGTTCGTCTGCCTTTACTCAATCCGATTTGTCGGGTTCCACTCCCGGTGTTATCAACAAGCCCTGTTCAGTTTGTTTTGAGAGGCGGAATCGAAAGGCCAACCGAGTTGTTCGCGACGATAAGATTAAGACTAAGGTTCGCTTAAATTTTAATTCTTAAAGAAAGTGTTAAAAACTCTCCCAACGAACTCAACCGCGCTCCCCGAGCCACCCGTGTTTCCGTTGCCCTCCGTCAGCCGCGAAACAGTCCACGCGCTTCCCGACCAGGAGGAAAGCGACGTCCCGAGCGACAGTTTGTTTGAGCATTTTGCGTGGCTTTACATCTTCTGCCGCGAAAAGCTTTTCCGAGACGACACCGAGCGCATGATCCAGGCCGTTTGGCCGGGAAGAGCTCCAGCTGCAGGCGAGAAAGTGATAGAACTCGGCTGCGGTCCAGGGTTTTACTCCTGCGGACTGGCGGAACGGTTTCCTCAGATTTCTGTGCTCGGCGTAGATCGTTCTCCCAGCCAGTTGAGTTGGGCCCGGGAAAAGAGAAACAACCTCGGCCTGAAGAACTGCCGGTTTCAGAGCGACAATGTCCTCGAGCTTCCGCACGACGCGGGCAGTTTCGATGTCCTGATTGCATCCCGGCTTTTCACGGTCCTCCCGGAGAGACAACGGGCGGTATCGGAGATGTACCGCGTCCTCCGCGCAGGTGGACGCTGTTTCATCGCGGAGCCGCGGTATGCGTTCTGGGCTTCGATTCCTCTCTTTACGATGTGGTTGCTGGCCGGCATCACCCATTTTCGAAATGGCTATCGTGAGCCGAGCAAAGCGAAGGTCCTGGCGGCAGGGGAATTCGATCGTCTTTTTAGATCACAACCCTGGCGAAAGATTAGAACCTGGCGGGACGGGCGGTATCAATACGCCCTCTGTGAAAAGGGTTGACGCGCTGCGTCCAAACGCAGACAGCACGCCTGCATGAATGCCGTCCATCGCGTCCTGGACCCGCAGCAGGCGGGGCAAATCCCGCCAGGGCACTGCGCCTTGGCCGTGATGACGAAGGCGCCGCGGGCCGGCGCGGTCAAGACGCGGTTGACGCCTCCACTTACTCCCGAAGAAGCGGCCTCTCTAAACATTTGTTTCCTCCGCGATACCGCGGCCGCGATCGCGCAAACGGTGGCGGAACGAGCGGCCTGCGGAATCGCAGTCTTCACTCCCGCGAACGCCAACCAAGCTTACGCAGACATCCTGCCCGAGGCATTCGCTCTCGTGCCGCAACGCGGAGACGGCTTCGGAGAACGGCTTATCTGCGCGACCGAAGACCTGTTGCGGCTCGGGTTTACGTCGGTCTGCCTGATCGATTCCGACAGTCCCACCGTGCCGCAATCTGCCTTTTCCCAGGCGGTGGATTTCCTGAATCGACGCGAGGATTCAGTCGTTCTTGGTCCATCCGATGATGGCGGATATTACCTTATCGGTTTGAAAAAACTGCATCGCTCTCTTTTTGAAGGGATCGAGTGGAGCACCGGCCGCGTTTTGGAACAAACAAAGCAACGGGCGCAGGAGCTCAACATGCCGGTGCATCTCCTGCCCACCTGGTATGATGTGGATGATCGCGCCACCCTCCAGCGGCTCTGCGGCGAATTGTTCGGCTCAAACGGAAGCGTGCCGTCTGGGTTTCCCGCGCCGGCCACGCGCCGGTTTTTGGATGAATTAACCCGGGGAGACGGCCGGCATCGCCTTCAATGAGCTCTCACGGAAAACGCGCACTCGTCACCGGGGGAGCCGGTCTCATCGGTTCCCATGTAGCCGATTTGTTGCGGAAGGAAGGCTGGCGAGTTCGCATTCTGGATAACCTCGAACCGCAAACCCATCGCCACGGCAAGCCCGCCTGGATCAGGGACGATGTCGAATTTTGTGAAGGCGACGTGGCCGACCGCGACACGATCGCGACGGCGCTCCGGGACATCGACGTTGTCTTTCACCAGGCTGCCTACGGCGGTTACATGCCCGAGATCGCGAAGTACGTCCGGGTCAACAGCTTCGGAACCGCGCAGATGCTCGAGGTGATCCGCGAACAGAACCTCGCGATTAAGAAAATTGTCGTCGCTTCCTCGCAGGCAGTTTACAGCGAGGGTGCCGGGACCTGTCCGCAGCATGGGCTCGTTTTTCCAGACGTTCGTCCGGTCGAGCAACTGCAACGCGGCGATTGGTCCGTCCATTGCCCGATCTGCCAGGCGGTCACGAAGAGTGCGCCCACTCCGGAGCGCGCTCCGGTCGGCGGCGAAACAGTTTATGGCCTGACCAAGGTGGACCAGGAAAAATTGGTTCTGCTTTGGGGAAAGCAAATCGGCATCCCGACCGTCGCGCTCCGTTATTCGTGCACCTACGGCCCGCGCCAATCGATCTTCAATCCTTACACAGGGGTGATCGCCATCTTTTGCACTCGGCTGCTGAACAATCTCCCGCCGGTTCTCTACGAAGATGGCGAACAGACTCGCGACTTCTCATTTGTCGAAGACATCGCGCGGGCCAACTTGCTCGCCGCGGAACCGGACACCCTCGATGGCCTCCCCGCGAACGTCGGCAGCGGCGAAGGCGTCCCCGTTCGCAAGGTGGCCGAATTGATTTCCGACGCACTCGGAATCCAGATCGCGCCGGAAGCAAAAGGGGAATTTCGTCCGGGAGAAATGCGCCATCTCACCAGCGGGACCGAGCGCATCCGGGCGGCTGGTTACGCGCCGCAGGTCGATCTGGCTTCCGGAATCGGCCGTTACCTCGATTGGATTCGGCAGCAATCCGATGTCCGCGATTATTTCAGCGAAGCGGCGGAAATTCTTCGCAGCAAAGGGATCGTTCATCGGGTGAAGCCGTAGGATCGCGCGAAAAATATCTTGCTCCTGTGTCTAGCACGCGCCAATCTAGACACATCTTGTCTAGATTGTCACAGACCAGCGCGGATGGAACTGGCACGAAGCGTCTCGGCACAGCCTTACGAGAGCTGCGCGAGGCGCGGCAGCTTCCACTTTGGAAGGTGGCGCACGAAGCTCAGATGGATTCGACCCGCCTGAGCAAAATTGAGCTCGGGCAACGCCTCCCGACGCATGAGCAAACGGCGGCGCTGGCCAAGTTCTTTCGAGCTGACGGGAACGAGCTGGAAAGTATGCGCATGGCTGAAAGATTCCTCAGCGACAACGGACACAACCCCGCGGCAGCAGCCTTGGCTGCGGCGCGAATTCGCGAGGGCGTGGGCGAATATCTTGTGAAAAGAAAGTCAACCCCCCGCGAGCAAAGCGACAAAGCGGTGAAAATAGCGATTGCAGCAAAGGACAAGACATCGTGATTGATCTAATTGAAATGAAACCGACCGACGTTGCGCGTTCTCCCAAAAAGAAGCGCGTAGTTCGCAACGGCAAGCCGACGACCGAGCTCGTCCTCAGCGCCTCGCTGGACGGAAATGACGATGTCTTTCCGCAGATTCTTCAACTGTATGTCCGCCCCGGCAGTGTTGTAGCCGACGTTACCTACGGAAAAGGAGTATTCTGGAGAAATGTTCCGTCGGGATCTTACGAGCTGAGAGCAACCGACATTCAGGATGGCGTTGATTGTCGCAAGCTGCCGCACCGGGACGCGGAGCTGGATTGTGTGGTTTTTGATCCTCCCTACATGCACACTCCAGGTGGAACTGCTCACACGTCTTCGCACGCGCCCTTTGAGAAACACTATCGGAACAACGGGGCCGGTAATCAGACTGCCAGCAAATATCACGAAGCGGTGCTCGATCTATACCGTGAGGGTGGCCGAGAGGCGCATCGAACCCTGAAAGGACGAGGCGTCTTTATCGTGAAATGCCAAGACGAGGTGTGCGCGAACCGCCAGCGATTCACTCACGTCGAAATTATGAGCATGTACGAGAAGATGGGATTCATTGCTGAGGACCTTTTCGTTGTTGTCCGCAGCAATCGTCCCGGTGTTAGCCGGATGGTCCGGCAAGTTCATGCCAGAAAGAACCACTCCTATTTTCTCGTGTTCTGGAAACAGCATGGCGGAAATGATCGATGGGAACCGCCCAAGTGAATGCCCTAAAACTGCTAGTCGAGATCATCAAGGAGCACGCTCCTGAGGATATTTGGCAAGGATCGCCAGTGGCCGGTTACCGACGCCTTGGCAACACAAACAGGGGCGAGATTGGCGAGGAGTTCGTCCGTCGATATTTGGAGGAATCAAGGATCAAAGTGACCCGAGGACTTCGCACTGCCCTGACAGACATGGGGATTTTGAAAAGCCATCTTGAGATCAAGACAGCCTCACTTGGCGCTAACGGAACCTTTCAGTTCAACCACGTGCGGATGGATCGGAAATACCATTTTCTTCTCTGTCTTGGCATCTGTCCGAACGACATTGTTTTTGGAATATGGCGTAAAGGAGATGTCGCGGAAGGCTCTGCCGGAACGCTGGTCAGGATGGCCGAAGGGCGGTCGATAACATTCAAAATTACGAAGAAACTTTCGGAAATGAGGCCCATCAAGGAAATGCCCGGCGAGATTCAACGGCTGGTTGCTCCTAAGATTTCAAACTAGGACGCTGCGGGCTTCGCAGTGCTCGATCAGGAATCTCTCGACCATGCAGCTGCAAATCCGATGTCCGCGATTATTTCAGCGAAGCGGCGGACATTCTTCGCAGCAAAGGGATCGTTCATCGGGTAAGAGTTGGGGATGAGCGAGGCCGTTAAGATACCCGATCTCAATTCGCCGATCGCTCAACACGCCCGCAAGGATTTTCCCTTGCTCGATGCCGGCATGAGCGTGGCGGAGGCGCTCGATCGCATCCGGCGTGAAGGTATCGGCGAACGGGTCATCTACTTTTTTGCCACCGGCGCCGAGGGGCGGCTCGTGGGTGTTCTGCCGACCCGCCGGTTGCTCACGGCGCCGCTCGAGACCCGGCTCGAGGAAATCATGGTGCGCAAAGTCCTGGCGATTCCGGCGACCGCCACGGTCCTGGAGGCGTGCGAGTTTTTTGTCCTCTATAAATTCTTTGCCTTTCCGGTGGTGGACAGCGAGCGGCGCGTCGTCGGGGTGGTCGATGTGAGTTTATTCGCGGAAGAGATCCTGGAGGCCGGCGAACGCGAAGAAGAAAGGCGTCCGGTGGCGCAGGTAGCCGACGATGTTTTCGAAGCGCTCGGGTTCCGGCTCTCCCAGGTCCGCGGCGCTTCGCCCTGGCGAGTTTTTCGTTACCGGTTTCCGTGGCTCCTCGCGACCGTCGCCGCGGGCACGGCCTGCGCGTTCCTGGCCGGCGCGTTTGAGGCTACTCTCGCTCACAGCCTCGTCGTTACGTTTTTCCTCACAATGGTGCTCGGGCTCAACGAAAGCGTCAGCATGCAATCGATGACCCTCACCATCCAGGCGCTGCGGGCCAACACTCTGACGCGTCGCTGGTTCCTGCATAATCTGCGGCGGGAAATGGCGACCGCGGTTTTGCTCGGACTCGCGTGCGGAATCGTCGTGGGAATGATTGTCTTCCTTTGGCGGCAGAACCCGAAGGGGGCGCTGGTCATCGGAACCAGCATTGCCGTCTCCCTGGTGAGCGCATGCCTGTTCGGGTTCAGTGTTCCATCGCTTTTGCATTGGCTGAAACTGGATCCGAAGATCGCGGCCGGTCCCGTCACCCTTGCCGTGACTGATTTTTGCGCGCTGGCGTTCTATTTTTCCCTGGCCTGGTTCGTTCTCGGATGAGGATCTCCGTAATTATTCCGGCGCTGAACGAAGAGGTGCCGATCGCCGCGGTCGTCCGGGCC
>JBAPMH010000145.1:0-4668 GCA_049278515.1 Chthoniobacterales bacterium | reverse complement strand
GAACTTCGCGGGCAGAACGCCGATGACGGTGTAAGCCTCGCCGTTCAGGAGCAGCTTCTTGTCGCTCAGGTCGCTGCTGCCGTTCAAACGCTCCCGCCAAAGCTTTTCGCTGACGACCGCAAGCTTCGCGGCGCCGGGCTGATCTTCACCTTTGGCCAGAACCCGGCCGGCGATCGGCGCGAGATGAAATCCGTCGAAAAAGTTTGCCGAAACGAACGCGCCCCGGATGCGATCGGGACGTTCGCCACCGGTGATATTGACGCTTTGCGATTGGAACGCCGTCAGCTCTTCGAGCGATTGCATCTGGTCGCGCAGCTCTTCGAATTCAGAAACAGAAGCAACATCGCGATCGCCGGCCGGTGTGGTGGTGAAAAGATCGATGAGACGATCGGCGTTATAATAGGGCAAAGCGCGCAGCAAGACAGCGTCAACGACGCTAAAGACCGCCGTGTTTGCCCCGATCCCGAGCGCGAGCGTCAAGACCGCGACGAAAGTGAAGCCGCGCGATTTCAGAAGTTGGCGAAAAGCGGAGCGGAGGTCGGTCATCATAAGCGGAAGTCGGAAGTCGGAGGTCAGAGGTCGGATATCGGCAATTCTTTTCTCGTCACTTTCTTCATTCGGCGCGGAGAGCTTCCATGGGATCGGTGCGGCTGGCCCGCCGCGCAGGCAGCCAGCAGGCGACCAGGCAAACAAAAGTCATGATTGCGGCGGTGGTTGCGAACGTCGCCGGGTTGAGCGCGGGAACATCGAAGAGGAGACTTTGCAGAATGCGTCCGGAAAGGGCCGCGCCAATGAGCCCGATTACCGTTCCGGCGATCAATAAACGCAGTCCGATCTTGAGAAATTGCGCTCTGATTTGTTCGCGTTGCGCACCCACGGCCATCCGAATGCCGATCTCGCGCGTTCGCTGCGCGACGGCGTAACTGAGTACGCCATACGTTCCGATACTTGCGAGGAGGAGCGCGACGCCGGCGAAAATTCCCGCGAGCAAGGCGGGCGAGCGACGCGTGATCAGACTGTCGGCCATCCGCGTGTCCATCGAGCGAATGTCGCCGATCGCCAGCTCTGGATCAGCGGCGCGGACCAGTTTACGCAATGTCCCGGCGAACGCCTCCGGCCGCTGGCTGGTGCGCGCGACCACGTAATAATAGGAGTTCTCCCGGTAAGCGAACGGCAGGTAAACCGCGCCCTGGCCTTGACGCTCGGTGAGCGCTGCCTGTTTTACCGAGCCGACCACACCGACAATCGTCAACAGCTTCGCGTCATCTTTTTCATCGCCGTGCGCAATTTTTTGGCCGAGCGCGCCTCCATTCGCGTCCTTTCCGCCGCCGTCCGCGATTCGTTGACTAAGGGCGCTCCCCCCGTTGGGCCAATAGCGCCGCGCAAAATCTTCATCCACGACGCAGACTCGCTCCGTTCGACGAGAATCCTCCGCGGTCAGAAACCGTCCTTCGACCAACGGAATGCCCATCGCCGCGAAATAATCGCCGGTGACGCCGTACGAATAGTGGCCCTGCATCGATTGACCGGCGGCCGGCACATAATCCTTTGGCGCGATTGCTGTTTTGCCCTCATCGCCACCGAGCGGGATGTGAGTGATTATTCCGGCCGCCTTCACTCCGGGCTGTTGGCGGAGCGACTCCAGCAAACGATCCGTCATCGCGACGCGGGGTTCCGGCTCCCCTCGCCAGGGAATTGTGAACTCGCCGGTGAGAACGTGGTCCGGCTGAAAGCCCGGAGATACGGCCATCACTTTTTTCAGGCTCAGCCCAAGCAGGGCGGCGCCGGTCAGGAGAATGAAAGCGAGAGCGATCTGCGCGACGATGAACCCGTGACGCAGATTCTGGGCGGCGCGGCTGATTCCGCCGCCGCGGGATTCCGATTGGAGAGCATTCGCCAGATCACTCCTGAGAGTGAACCAGGCGATCGGCGCCGCAATCGCGACTCCAAGAACTACCGCGCCGATGAGCCCGATCGTCGCGAGCCAGCCGTCAAACGCGACACTCGCGCCGAGCGGCAAACGACTCGCGCCGAGAATGGCAAGGAGATGAGTCCCCCAGGAGCCGGCGAGGACGCCGAGGATGCCGCCTGCGAGGGTGAGCGAAACCGTTTCCGTCACCACTTGAGCCACGACATGCCCGCGGCTCGCCCCCATCGAGCGACGGATCGCCATTTCTTTCGCGCGTCCGCTCGCCCGGATCAGGAGCAGATTCACCAGATTCACGGCGCCGATGAGGAGGAGAAAAAAGACGCCGGCCTGGAGGAGCAACAGAGTGGGACGAATGGAGCGAACGTGATCCGCATGAAGAGAGAGCACAGGAGAACGAAAGCCGGCCTCGGCCATCATCTTCGCCTCCGGATTGTCCTTTTCCATCTCGGCGTTGTGCGCATCGATCTGGGCCTGCGCTTCCGCGATGGTCGCGCCTGGTTTCAAACGCGCGATCATGTGGATGGCGCCGCCGCCGGAATGGCGCGCTTTCGGTCCCCGCTGCCCCACATCGGATTTTAAACCCACGAAAACGCGCGCCTCCGACGAGAGAAAACGAAAATCAGGCGGCAGCACGCCAATGATTTCTCTTTCGATGCCGTTTATGCGGACACCACGACCGATAACGTTCGGATCGGCATTGAACCGCTGCCGCCAGAAGGAGTCCGTCAGGATAGCGACGTTCCTCTGGTTGATCGATTCTTCCTCGGTGGAGCTGCGACCCAGTGGAGGGCTTACGCCGAGGGTGGCAAAAAACTCCGGCGAGGTTCGAATGACCGTGATCTGCTCGGTCGCTCCGGGCTCGCCGACGACTTCGCTGCGCTCCATCCAAATCGAGAGGCTCGAAAGAGCCGGGATGTTGCCGCGGCGCTCGTAGTAGTTGGTGATCGACGAGCCGTCGTTCTCGACGCCGGCTTTCGGGTAGGTGTTGTAAATGGTAACGAGCTGCTCGGCCTTTGGGAACGGCAGCGGCCGGAGCAAGATTGAATTGATGACCGCGAAGATCGCCAGGTTCGCGCCGAGACAGATCGCGATCGTCGCCAGGGCGGTGGCGGTGAAAGCAGGAGACTTGCGCAGTTGGCGAAGGGAGTAGCGGAGATTGATCATGGGAAAAAATGAGGAATGACGAATGATGAACACCGAAGGAATAACGAATGATTAAATGACAAACGCTTCGTGCGCAGATTTTGGCTTTCGGGATTCATCATTTGCACCTCATTCGGCTCGCAATGCCACCATTGGATTGATCTTCGCAGCGCGGCGCGCGGGAAGCCAGGCGGCGAAAATTGCGACGAGCGCGAGCAGGAGAACGATCGCTCCGAAGGTAAGCGGATCCCAAATGCCGACTTGATAAAGGAGGCTTCGCAGGAGACGCGTCGCACCCAGCGCCGCCGTGAGGCCAATCGCCAAACTGACACCGACGAGCAGGGCCGCCTGGCCCACGACCAGCCGAAGAATATCGGTTTTCATTGCACCCAGGGCGATCCGGATCCCGATCTCGCCGCGACGTTGGGAAACGGAATACGACATCATCGCGTAGACGCCAACGGCTGCCAGGACGAGCCCGAGTCCGGCGAAAACCGAAAGCAGCGTGGTTAACAGTCTCGGCTGCAGAACCGATTCCGAAATGTGTTCTTCAAGCGTCTGGACAAGCGCCACCGGCTGGTCTTTGTCGAGCGCGCGGACTTCATTCCGCATCGCAGACACGATCAGGAGCGGATCGCCCGCCGTTCGCAGGACCAGGCTCATGTTCGGCAAGGTGAGTTGTCGATGCGGCAGATAAATCTCCGGCTGCGCTTCTTCGCCGAGCCCTTCATGGCGAATGTCTCCGACGACGCCGACGACCGTCCGGCAAAGTTCGTGTCCGTTACAGGCCGCTCCTACTTTCTTGCCGATTGGATTTTGGCCCGGCCAAAATTTCTTCGCCATCGATTCGTTGACGATGGCGACATCCGGCATCTTTTCGGCGTCCCGCTCGTCGAAGAGCCGTCCGTCGATCAGCGGAATTTGCATTGTCCGGAAGTATCCCGGCGTGACCGTCCCGATCGGGATCGACTTTCCCTTGCCCGGCTCTGGTTCCGGCTGACCCTCGACCGCGAACCGGCCCATCATGCTATACCCGGAAAGCGGCAACAGGCTGATCGCGCCGGCTGATTGGACGCCGGGCATCGATTGCGCTCGCTCGAGTAACCGGCCGAAGAACTGCCGCCGTTGATCGCCGTTTTGGTAACGCGAACCCGGCAGCTCGATCCGCGTCGTCAGAACGTTCTTCGGATTGAAGCCGAGCTTCACGTTGAGCAGGCGAACAAAACTGCGCGTCATCAAACCGGCCCCGATCAACAGGACCAGCGCCAGAGCGAGCTGGGAGACAACGAAGGCGCTCCGCAAACCGGAACGCGCGCTGGACGTTTTCGCGGTCGCCTTGAGGGCTTCGTTCAGGTCGAGTTTTGCGGAAGAGAGCGCCGGCGCGAGTCCGAAGACGATGCCCGTGAGGATGGAAATCCCGAGCGTGAAAAGGAGAACGGTGCGGCTAATGCCTATGTTCGCCATGCCATGAAACGAGCCAACCATGTCCGCCGGAATACCAGCCACCAGCAGATCGACGCCCCAGACGGCGAGGAGCAAACCGCCCGCCCCACCGACAAGGCTGAGCAGGACGCTTTCGCGGAGCAACTGAGTTA
>JBAPMH010000144.1:0-1603 GCA_049278515.1 Chthoniobacterales bacterium | reverse complement strand
ATGATAAATTGGCCGCTATTGAAGAAATAGGCCTGGCAGCCCCCGGTATCGCCGTTCCAAAAGATGTAAATCTGGAGCGAGCTGATCAGCATTGCTCCCGGAATGGTGAACGGAAAAAATTGCGGCGTCGCCCACTGGGAGGGCGTAATGGCAATGCAGTTCGGGCCGATGCCGATCGTTCCGACAGTCGCGGGACCGACGACGAACACCGGCGCGACGGCGGGCACCTGCGGGCGGAACCTGGCCGCGGAGCTGGTCGGACCAATTATGAACGGGGAGCCGTTATTCACGATCACGGTCACCTGTGTCGTGTTCGTATTAAACATCGCTACTGGGACTTGAGCCATCGTTTTCTCCGTTGAGTTGGGGGCGCGGCAGAACAACCGATCCGCCTGCCGATCGCACGATCAGCAGGACGGAAAAGTTGTTCCGCCGCTTGCCTGTCGCCTGCGCGCGCGGTTGCGGCTAGGTCATCTCGGCCATCGCCGCCTCGGACGTCGTCGTTCCCTGGCTGATTTGCTGGCCGGCGTTCAGAACGATCCACGCGCAACTGCTATAGCTCTGGAAGAAGATGTAGATTTGGCACGAGCTCCAGTTCACCGAGCCCGGGAGATTAACTGCGGCAAGGAATGGTGACGGCCACGACGACGGTGTAATGAGGACGCTGTTCGTCCCGATGCCAAGGACGCCCGCAGCCGGCGGGCCCGGGTTGAACGTCGGGTTCGTCGCCGGCACCGCTGGCGTCCAGTTCGGTCCGGCGGCCGCCGCGATCGAGATTCCGTTGACGGCGTTATTGACGTTAATGGTGATGGGCTGATTGTTTGCGTTGAAGATATTTACAGGGATGGCCATGGGGTTTTTTTCTTTCTGGGTTAATGCAGTCCAATACTCGCGGAGATGCAATTGTTCCGACTATGAGGCGGGGCATGTTTTTATGTCGAGAAGAAAATTTTGCAAACTCACTGGCGCTTCAGCTCGGTTCAATCAGCCCCCTCCTGGACTCCTTGCGCCACAGCGAACGCCGAGGAGAAAAACAAAATTTTGAATTGCTCACCCCAAATCCTTGAAAAAAGAGTAGCTGCCTTGGACGAAATCTCCGGCGGGGTACGCCCAATATGAATCCCCCACCCTCTGATCGCGAAAATGGCAAATCTGATTACGGATCAGAAGATTTGAAGTTCGAATCTTCACGGGTGCGCATCTCCGCCGCCCCGGCGCTTCCTCCGGGGGGGGACAGCGACGATTCCAAGACTCAACCGTTAGCCGCAAAGCGCTGAAGCCAAAGCGGGTTCCCCGGTTGGTTGAGGGTCTGGCGACGCGGCTGGCTGCAATTGCGATGCAGCAGCAGATTTTCTTCGCGCCGCCAGCTTTTCGACGACGTAAAACATCACCGGGATCAGGAAAATCGCTATGGCCGAGGCCGCGATCATCCCGCCGATAACGGTTGAGCCCAGGATCCGGCGCGCCACGGCGCCCGAGCCGCTGGCGAACCACAACGGCAGCAGGCCGAAGATGAAGGCGAGAGAAGTCATCAGGATCGGTCGCAGGCGCAAACGCGCGCCTTCGAGCGCGGCGTCGAGGAGCGCCGTGCCTTTCTCATGTT
>JBAPMH010000143.1:0-4852 GCA_049278515.1 Chthoniobacterales bacterium | reverse complement strand
ACAGCAACCCGAAACAGTTGACCAATAGTCACCTGCTTTTTTGGGAGCTTTCTCTGAGTAAAGTTCGATCTTTTGCGACATAAGTGCCGAATTACTGGCCGTTTATAACATAAATATCATGCTTTTAAGGGTTTGCGGTCCCGTCCCGAAATCCGTATCAAAACCCGTATCAAAAGTCGTAGGGAGACAACCCGGCGACGTGATTGGTTTCCTCGGCATCGGGTCGGCGTTATGCAACATGTTTCATAATTTTGTGCGCAAGATTCATGCGCAAGTTCCGACATCCTGCCTCGACTACAGGCCGCGACGGTAGAACCGTGTCCAACGCCATTTTGGGGAAACTCGGCGGTAGTACGGTGGCGGCGATCTGCTGAAAGCGGTTACGCTCATAGAAGCGATGGGCGGCGAGAAATTTCTCGGTTGTGCCGAGATAAATCTCTTTCACCTCCCGCGCGCGGGACCAGTCGAGCAAGGTCGCGAGCAGGCGTGCTGAAACGCCGTGTCCGGGCCCGCGATACCCGAGGTGCACGAACATCTTGCGGAGCGCACCCCGCTGGTTGCCAATATCGAGCAGTGCCACGGTGCCAACGACCTCGCCCTCCGAGATCGCGACCCAGAAATTGCCCGCCCCTCGCTGGTAGAAATTGGGAATGTCCTGCAGGTCGGGCTGATCCTCTAATGTGATCGGAATTTGGAACTCGTCCCGCTGGATGCCGACGATGAGCGCGCCCACGGCCTCCACGTGCTGTGAGGAAAACGGAACGACTTTCACATCCATCTTAGGCGTGAGCGGACAAGACGCGTTTTCCGCGAACACGGTTTTGGATTACAGCCGTTACTCCGAACCCGACCAGCACCAGCCACGGGATTATTCCCCAGATACTCCAACTGGGGCGCACCGTGGCGTCGCCCCTGTTCCACGGCATGCCGTGCGCCATGATGTTGTAATAGGCAAAAAGATAGATGGAACTGGCCACGGTGACGGCCGCATACCACGCCGCGGAATCCAAAAGCAGGAATGGCGCGATCCAGACGAGATAGTAAGGCACAAAACCCGGCGCGAGGATCGCGAAGCAAACCCAGCAGTACGCAATCGTCCTGGCGAGCTCCAACCCCGCCGCCTTGCGTCTGAACCAGGCCAGCGCCACCACGCAGAATATGGTGGCCAACTTCAAGGCGTTAATACTGCTGAGGAGGCTCTCAAGAAAAACAGGGTGCGACTGTATTCCGAGCTGTCGGGCGCAAACGGCGGCTACGTAGGTGATCCCCCAGCCGCCCGGAAAACTGCTGTAGCCAAGAACATTTTGCAGAAAAAAGCCGGGGGCCTGGATCAGGGCCTCCGACCACGCCGCGAGGCACCCCACCCCAAAAACTGCGCAGAAGATGGCGCCCGATTTTTTGCTCCGGCCTAGCCAGAAGAGGACGAACGCCGGAAGCAGAAGTAGCGGAATGATCTTGACCGAACAAGCCAAGGCCAGAAAAAGGGCGCTCAGCACCAGCCGCTCCCGGACACAGTAATAGACGGCGATTACCAGCAAACAGACCATCACCGAATCGACATTGCCGTGGAAACCGCTGACCATGAATGCAACCGGGCTCAAGGCGAACAGGACTAACGCCCACACGGGCGGTCGACCGGTCGCCCGGTGAAGTTTCACCAGAAAGATCAACGCAATTACATCGGCAGCGATCGAAGGCAGCCGGAGCAGGAACGGAAACGAACGCGGGACAATATGTGGCGCCCCAGGAGTAAGGTGCGCCGAGAGCGCATAAATCCAGGCGACGAAATGGCCGGTGAACGGAGTGTGATTGAAGTACGAATCCAGCCGGTACATCTGCCCAAGACCGAGGCTATGGATCATCGCCCCGAACCTGCAGAAACTTGTGACGTCACCAGACCCGTAGGTAGTGGCGGCGCAATAAATCTTCAAAGCCGCAGCGACAACGGCCGCGCTCCCCAGGAGGAATTTCGCCCTCGAGCTCAACGCGACGGGTGAGCGGTCCGTCTTGTGGGCAGAGTCTGACATGATCACGATGGTTTCGGAGATAGAGGCGCCAATGAACGAACGCGCTCAGGACGACAACCTCCGGGCTCCTGAGGCTATCTCCTAAATCGCGTTTGTATATGTCCGATGAAGCCACAAGGGGCTGCCGCCGATTCGGTAGGGAGGGGAACGTCCCTAAGGCTTCCCTTCCAGAACTTTGCGGGGACCGATGGCCGTCAATCCGAGTCTATCTAGCCGAGGAACTGTCAGTCTACCGGTCGCGATAGCCCATGATACCCATGCCGTCTTTGAACATACTGCTGTCTTTTTCATCGGTCGGGCCGTAGTGCGCCTGCCTGTATTCGAGGCTGGCGACCGCGGCGCCGCGGTATTGGGCGGGCACAAAACGTCGCATTTGGATCTGGTTAATCAGGATATCGGCGATTCGGGGGTCAGTCGATTCCAACACGCGCAGGTCTCTTACCACCCCGTCGGCGCTGATTACGAAACCGATGGCAGCTTTGCCGGGCGTTTTCATTTCGCGCATTGGTCGTGGATCGTAGGATGCAAAATAGAACTCGCCTCCCTTCAGACGCGCAGCAACAAAATCCCGGGCCGGTTTCAGAGTAACGACCCGGTAGCTGTCAGAAAACACCTTGGCGGCAATTCGATCCAGGACTGGCGTCTCGCCGCTCACGGCATAGATCGGGGCATTTGGTTCGGCCGGCTTTCCTGCGGCAACCTCGACGACCATCACGCCAGTGAGGGCGCATGCCATAGCAGCCAACGTCATGAACATCCGAAGACAAGAGAACATTGCTCGGTAGGTCCGGCTTTCTCGCGTGGAGTCAGACTCGGATCAAAAAGTTACGGCAAATTGTAAGCCTCGACCAAACCTACGCCGGTCGCGTTGTTCACGCCGCGAACAATGGCGGTGTAGTTGCCGGCGGGGAAAGTTTGGAGCAGAGCCGATTCCAAATCGCTGGCAGGTTGAAGTCCGGTCGCTTCGATTTCTGCTTGCTGGCTGCTGCCATCAGAGTGCGTCTTCCAGTTGTCGTTAGACGCGAGCAGCGTCCCGCTGGCATCGCGGAGCTCAAGGGCTGGATCCGTCAGGGCGCCTGGTATTGGCACTGACGGGCCAATGGCGCGCACCAGCATCCTGGCCATCAAGCCTTGGGCCCCTCCCCCAACAATCAATCCGCCGATGAGAATATTGTCTTCCGTTTGGACAAGACCGCGCGTTGAAACATTAGCCAGTTTCGAGTCAGCGGCATAATCGAGATCGTAAGCTTCGAATAGGCCGATGCCGGTAGTGTCGCTCTTGCCCCGGACAATCACCGTGTAGGCCCCGGGATTGATTACGCCCCAAAGCGCCGGCTCCAGGTCGTTGGACGGCGCCAGCCCGCTATCGCTTATTTCCTGTCTGGTCTGGGCGTCGCGCCAATTGTCATTGGAGCCGAGAAGCTCGCCGGAGGGACCGTGAACTTCAATGGTTGGGTCAGCGAGCGCTCCGGGCATACCAAGCGAAGGTCCTATCCCGCGAACAATCACTGTCTTGGGCTCTGTTCCGGTAATGATGAATCCGCCGATCATGGCGTTATCGCCTGTCTCCACCCGCACTCGGGTTGAGATGTTCAGCAAGGTGGGCATTGGCTCGTACACTTCCGCGTAATCGTAATAGGTGCTGCTCCCTGGCTTCCCGCCTCCGGCGACTAGCACCTTGCTGTTGGGCAATGGCGTGGCGGTAAAAAAAAGTCTGGCGACACCGAGCGAGCCCGTCGATGCCCAGGTCCCGCTCGCTGGGTTGTACAATTCCGCGCTGGTAAGATAGACGCCTCCTTCTTTGTATCCTCCCACGACGAGCACCTTGCCGTTGGAAAGCAATGTCGCCCTGTGAGTAACTCGGGCGCCAGCGAGACTCCCGGTTGCCGTCCAGGTGCCGCTGACCGGATCGTAGAGTTCCGCGCTAGCGAGAATGTTCTGCCCGCTGTTCAAAAAGAATTCCCCTCCGGCAACGAGGAGCAAGCCATTGGGCAGCAACGTCGCCGTATGAGAGAAACGTGGGGTTGCGAGGGAACCGGTCGCCGTCCAGGTCCCAGCGGCCGGATCGTACAGTTCCGCGCTCGCGAGAGTGTTGACGGTATGGCCCCCCTCCTCCACACCTCCCGCGACGACCACCTTGCCATTCGGCAGCAACTCCGCCGTGTGAGTGTAGCGGCCGGTAGCGAGGCGGCCGGCCGATGTCCAGGTTCCACTCGCTGGATCATACAATTCCGCCGTCCAAAGCGTGGACCCTCCGCCATAACCGCCTCCGTAATAAATACCACCTACGACGAGCACCTTTCCGTCGGACAGCAATGTCGCCGTGTGCTCACTTCGGGCGCCGGAGAGGCTCCCGGTTGCCGTCCAGGTTCCCGTCGCAGGATCGTAGAGCTCTGCGCTGGCGAGATCCTCGTAGGCGACGCCAATTCCGCCCGCGACGAGCACCTTGCCGTTGAGCAACAATGTCGCGGTATGCTGCCGCCGTCCCATCCCGAGGCTGCCGGTGCTACTCCACATTCCGCTTGCGGGATTGTAAAGTTCTGAGGTCGCGAGAATATCGATGCTGGGGTTGTCGGTAAACCCATTCCCACCCGTGACGAGCACCCTGCCGTCAGGCAGTGCCGTGGCCGTGTGAAAAAGGCGTGCGGTCAAGAGGCTTCGCGTAAACCCAAAACCAAAGGAACCGCCTCTGCATGGTTGGGCGAATACCAAGCCAGCGCTCAGCAGAAGAAACAAAAACGCACCGCGTCGCATGCGCGGAGAATACGCCCCCCGATTTTCCGCGGCAAGCATAAACGCCAATGGTCAGCCACTGGCACCGATCC
>JBAPMH010000142.1:0-13808 GCA_049278515.1 Chthoniobacterales bacterium | reverse complement strand
GTATTGAGCTGCCATTTTTTATCCGCGGGACAATCGAATTCCGGGGGACTCCAGTTGCGATCTTTCACGAGGTAGCTTTCGCCGTCAGCCTCTAAAGCCCCCAGTAAAACATCCATAACTAATCGGCTTCCGACCGGCCCCAAACATTCACCACCCAAATGGTTCTGTTTACGTTCCTCACTCTTGGCGCCCAGGACTTCGGCCTCACGTAAGATATAGTACCATAGTGGGGTGCGTCTTAGCATATCGCGCTCCTCTAAGAAATTTCGAGTCTTAGGGTTAAGAGCCACTTGAGCATCATTCATCGGCAGAATGTGATAGGCAGTGCACATTTCCTGACCCGAGGGTAACCCGATCTTACTACCTCGAACGAGCGTGATCGCCGGTACAGGAATGTCGATCGACATCACTACCTTTCCTCCCCAAAAAATTGCTATGGACGCCTCTGGAAGGTTATACATGGCCCTGGTGATCAATGTGTCGATGTTCTCGGCAATATTCCGGGGATGCGCGGCGCTCAAAAAAGAGGGCCATCTAATCACCTGGTTAGCGCGCAATTGCGGCGTTGGTTTACCGCGCGGCGTCTTCCTTACAAGGTCGAGCAGAGGTGTAACACCCTCGCCGCGCAGGGAATAATCCCGCTGGACCATGCTATGACCGAACCGAAAAGCAGCGTGCGTGAACTCCACCGGGATCGCCACATTCTCGTTCACTGTCGGCTTGAACAGCCTCCAACTCGGGTCGTCTTTGATGTTCCAGACGTCATCGTGAACGATCGTCGGCAAGAACTCATTGAAAACAAGATACTGGTAGTGCCAGGTCACAAAACGTCGCGCCCGCTCAAAGGGTGTCGTTCCGTATTTCGCGGGATCGGGTATCTGATTGTTGAGAAAGCAATCCAACACCTGATTATGAAATTGTAGGAAGGCGACATGCAATTGTGCCAGGATTAGATTTTCCTCGTTGCGGTCGTCTCCCAAAACCGCGATACCCTGGATCCGCGGTAGATCATCCATGGTGGAAGGATGATTTTCTCCATTTGGTTCAGTCTCACTTAGAACGAAGCGCGCACGATCGGCAGGGACGTTATCGTCATAGAGCTTCAACTTACCTCCTGGTCCATCGCCATACAGGCTATCGAGATCCAATCTGGGCGTCCGAAGGTTTGTCCTGTCCTTTGGCGGCTTGCCCGCATCCATAAGATTGGTCTCATCACGAGTAAGGTCATGGTCGATAAATTGACCAAAATAAACCAGGCCCGAAGCCGGCATCTTTCCCCCGCGTATTCGATTACCCCGATTCTTAGGGGTATCTTTCATTCGCAACGACAGTTCGACCAGAGCAGTTTCTTTATGCCCACTGAATGTTCCATCGACGAGTCGCGAATAGGTTGTCGTTTGGTGACCGTCACCCGGAGCAGTCGCGTCCGCCGCTTCGGCTGAACAATCACTTACCCACAAGGCAGGGATTTGACCCCACGCTCCTGCCAGCACTAATGCCGCGAGGAATCGCCGCGCTGAAGAAATGATTTTCATGGAGTGATGCAAAAGAGGATGCCTTCGTTACACAATGCTTTTCGAGAAAATTTATCGACACGATCCTGTGCTACTTAGGTCTACGACAATGCCGCTTGAAAGTTCCTAAACGCCGCCTGTACTTAGCAAATGAACACCGTTCCGCGCGTTTTTGCCTATCTGCGGCGCTATCCGTGGATGGCGGCGGGAACGCTGGGTTGCGCGATTATCAGCACATTGATGGTGGTGGTGTTTCCGGCGGTAACGAAGAGGGTGATCGATGAGGTGCTGATTGGACGGCATCCGGAGCGGCTGGGGCCGTTGATCCTGACGGCGGGACTGGCGGTGGTGCTGCGAAATGGGCTCGATTCGCTCCGGATCATTCTGAACAATACGTTCGAGCAACGGGTGATATTCGATCTGCGGAGCGATCTTTATTCGCATATCCAGATGCTGCCGCTGCGCTGGTTCGACAATCGCGCCACAGGCGATTTGATGACGCGCATCCTGGAGGATGTCACGTCGGTGGAGCGAATGCTGATCGACGGGATCGAACAGGGCGTGGTCGCGGTGCTCCAGGTCGTGGTCGCTCTCGGGATGATGTTTTATATTAGTGTCTCGCTGACGTTCGTGGCGCTGGCGCCGGCGCCGGTCCTGGCCGCGGGAGCGCTTTGGTACACCCTCACGGCGCATCGGCGGTATCGGCTCCAACGGCAGGCGTCGTCGGCGATGAATTCGCTCCTCCACGATAACCTGTCGGGGATTCGTCAGATCAAAAGTTACGTCCGGGAACGCGACGAGCACAGGCGATTCAATTCGATCAGCGACAAGCTGCGCGCCGCGACGTTGATCGTGATGCGGGTGTGGGCGCTCTATTCGCCGACGATGGTCCTTGTCGGCACGCTCGGGATTGTTCTGACCGTATGGTTCGGAGCGCGGATGGTGCTGGCGGGCGGCATGCAAACCGGCGATCTGATGGCGTTCCTTTTGCTGACCGGATTTCTCTACGAGCCGATCCACAAGCTGCACCAGCTGAATCAGCTCGTGCAGGTCGGCCGCGCGGCAGGTGAGCGCGTGTTCGAGATCATCGATGAACCGATCGAGCCGGGGTGGAATGTTGGAGCCGGGATCGCTGATCCCGGCCAGAACCGCGTTACGGGCGAGGTCCGCTTCGAGGATGTCGGGTTCAGTTACGGCAAAGAGGGCGCGCCGGCGTTGCAGCGAATTTCATTTCATGCGAAACCGGGAGAAACGATCGCGCTGGTCGGCACGACCGGGGCGGGCAAATCGACGCTGGTGAATTTGCTGACCCGCTTCTACGAGTACGACAGCGGCCAAATTCTTATCGACGGCAAACCGCTCCGCGACTTCGGCACCCGGCGGCTGCGGGAGATGATTGGGGTCGTGACGCAGGAAAGCTTTTTGTTCAACGGTTCCGTCCGAGAGAATCTGCTGATGGGACGCCCGGACGCGACCGACCCGGAAGTTCTGGCCGCGGCCGAAGCGGCGAATGCCCGCGGGTTCATCGACCGGATGCCGAAGGGGCTCGATAGCATCGTGGGCGAGCGCGGGGTGAAATTAAGCGTCGGGGAAAAGCAACGCGTGTCGATCGCGCGCGCGCTCTTGAAGGACCCGCCAATCCTCATCCTCGATGAAGCGACGGCCAGCGTGGATACGACGACGGAACGGTTGATCCAGGAAGCGCTCGAACATCTTATGTCGCACCGGACCTGTTTTGTCATCGCGCACCGGCTCTCCACGATCTTGCGGGCGAATCAAATTCTCGTCCTGGAGCGGGGGCGGATCATCGAGCGCGGAACGCATGCATCGCTCCTGGAGCTGGGCGGAAAATACGCGCGGCTTTGGGAGCAGAGCTTTTTGGAGAAGCCGGCGGAACAGGAGTCAGAAGAAAACGCTCCCGAGCCGCGGGACCCTGTCGAAGAAGAGACGCTGGACCTCCCGGTTTAGGGACGGGCGCGGCCAGCTAGCCGTTTGGGGCCGCCGGCGAGGGCGAGGCCGGCGAATTCGCAGACGGAGGAATCATGATTGTCTGGCCGATCTGGAGCTTCCGGTCGTTCTCGATGTGATTGAACTTCTGCAATTCCTCCACACTCACTTTGTGCATCTTCGCGATCGACGTGAGGGTCTCGCCTTTCGCCACCACGTGACTGTTCCCGCTTTGGGGCGCTTTCGGCGCCTCGGTCACCGCGGTATTTGCCGCCGGGGCCGGCGGAGGTGAGGGCGTTTCACCAATCATCACGCCCGGCCGCATATGCGACACCTGCTGTTCGAGTTTCAGAATCTGCTGGGAGAGCGCATCGATCTTGGCGTTTTGTTCGTCGATCTTTTTGCTCAAGCTCTCGAGCAGAACGCGGTCGGGTTTGTCTGCGTCGGGCGTCTGCGCTGGCAGCCTGGGGCAAACCAACGCGGCCCAAAGGATTGTGCAAGAGGCTAAGGCCAGGCGTCTCATGGGGACGCATCTTGGCATTGAGGAAAGGTGGTGGCAAGTCCCGCCCCCCGCTTCCCGGCCGCCCAGCTTGCCTTTCGTTTTTTTATCTCTAACGTTTTTTCATGCCTGAGCGGGTCCAAAAGCCTCCGGTCCCCTGGGGGCCGAAGCAGGGAGATGGGGATGGCCCAAAGTCTCCCGACATCTCCAGGCCGGACACGCGGGATCTCCTGCAAAAGATGCGCAAGGTGGACCCGAACCAGTCCAAGCGCTATCGCCAGCGAACGGGTCAGTGATGGAACCGCCGGCCGTGGAGCTGAGGAATTCTTCTGAAGCGAGCGACGATTTTCCCGCGCTGCTTCGCCGCCGCGGGCTTCTCACCAGCGCGCCGCCGCAGTTGGCCGGGACCGTCCCAAACCCGGCCTGGATCCCGACCCAGGCGACTACCATCCTGGCCTTCAAATTTCAAGGCGGAGTGCTCGTCGCCGGAGACCGACGCGCAACGGCTGGGAACACGGTGGTTTACGATCGGGCCGACAAAGTCCTGGAGATCGATCGACATTCCATCATGGCGATCGCGGGAGTCCCGGCCACGGCGTGGGAAATGGCGCGGGTCCTGGAACATTCCTTTCAATTTTTCCGTCGCACCCAATTGCAGGAGATGAGCGTGGACGGGAAGGTCCGCGCCCTGTCGAGATTGTTGCGGGACAATTTTGGGTTCGTCCTCCAGGGCGCCGGCGTCGTCGTGCCGATTTTCGCGACTTATGATTCCGGCGCGGATCCATCCGCCCGGCTTTATTTTTACGATGCCATGGGGGCGCAATTCGAAGTGGCTGACTACGCCGCCACCGGCTCGGGTTCACCGGCAGTCCGCGGAATTCTTTATTACGAAAACAACTGGGGGAAAAAACCGCTGCTCAAGCTAACGGAAGATGAAGCGGTGACGGTGGCGTTGCGGGCGCTCGACACGGCCGCCGAATCGGACACCGCGACCGGGGGAGTGGATCGGAACGCCAAGATATTTCCGGTCATCAAAATCGTCTCCCGCGATGGCATCAGCACATTGTCGGAGAAGCGGATCGCCGCCCTCTTCAAACGGAGCGTGGCATGATCGAAGAGCCTTATCGCTGGGTCGAAGCGATCGCGAACCGCGGCGAATACATCGAGACCCAGCTCGCCGCAGGCAGCCCCATCGTCGCCCTGGGGTATCGGGATGGCATCCTGTTTCTCACTCTGGGACGGACACGGCAGAAGCTTTTCGAGATTTACGACCGCATCGCGATGGGAGCGATTGGTCACCCGGGGGACATTGAGCGGCTTCGCATGGCGGCCATTGAGCTGGCCAGCACCGAAGGCTTTACGCGTTCGGCGGCCGACGTTTCGTTGCGGCGTCTTGCCTATTACTCGCTCAGCCCGGTTTTGAAAACTGCCTTCGAACAAGTCTACGGAGCGCCCTATCTGGCCCGGCTTCTTTTCGCGGAGATTGGCGTAAAACAGGAAAACGACTTGTTTCTCCGCCTCGAATACGATGGCGCGATCGCGACCAATAACGCGACCTTCACGCAGACCCGGCAGGATTTTGGCGCGCTCAGCGGCACGCGGGCATCGACGGAATTAATGGAGCGCTATCTTGCCGCGGAATACTCCGCCGGTGCGACCTTCGAACGCGCGCTGAAGCTCAGCCTGGATGCCTGGACCGTTGGCCATCTCGCCCTCGGCGAGGCCGGCGTAAAAGAATTTCCCGGGCGCGACAAAATTCTGGCGGAACGGAAGGAACGATTGCGCGCGGCGGGCATCGAGGCGGCGATTCTGGAGCGGGATAACAAGACCGCGATTCGTTATCGGACATTGGCGGAAACCGAAATTCGATCAGGGCTGGGCGAATAAATCCCGGGGAGGACAGAATGTTCCGGCGAGCTCGACACGATCGAAGTGGTGGACAACCGCTGCTGGCCTGGATCGGCCTCCTGCTCATGGCGAGCTCGTTTGTCTGGCTGCAACTCACGGCGGTTCCTCGCGGCCCTCGGCAATCCGAGGCGCCGCCTCCGCCCTCAGCCGCGCCCTTCAGTCTCGTCGTAATCGATCCGGGACATGGCGGCAAGGATTCCGGAACGATGAAGACGGGGATGGTGGAAAAGGAACTGGCGCTCGACGTGGCCCATCGAGTGGAGCGGCTCTTGCGGGAGCGCGGTCTGGTCACTCTCCTCACGCGCGCTGACGACACCTATGTTTCCCTGCAGGGGCGGGTGGCAACCGCCAACGACCAGCCCGATTGCGTCTTCGTAAGCATTCATTTTGACGAAGCGACGAGATCGGCCGCGGCCGGTATCGAGACGTATTATGCGGCCCGCCAGAGCTCGCTCCCGGATCGCGTGGCGTCGTGGCTGCCATTTCTTCAGCGCACTTCTCTGGAACCAGCGAGCGTAGAGAGCCAGAGTCTGGCCGGTTTTATTCAGGAAGCGCTCGTGGCGCGGACCCAGGCGGTGAACCGCGGAACGCGTTCCGAACAATTCTTTGTCCTCACGAATGTGCGCCACCCCGCGGTCCTGGTGGAAGGCGGCTTTCTGACGAACAAGGACGATGTCAACAAGCTCGCCAGCGCCGATTACCGGGAGCAAATCGCAGCCGCGATCTCAGAGGGCGTGATTCGGTATCGGGAAACGTTGCAGCAGCAACGAACACCCCTCGCGGTCACCCTTCCGGGAGCGATGAATAGCGAAAGCGAGCCCGCGTCCAAAGAAGATCAGCCATGAACCGCAGGCTTCTTGTGACAACGCTGTTTCTCCTGGCCACCTGGTCGTGGGCGCACGCCGACCAGACGATTGCGACGGTTCAAGAAAAATTGAAGGACCAGGGTTTCTATTACGGGGAAATCACCGGTCAGAAAGACGTGGAGACGACCGCCGCCCTCCGCCGTTATCAAATCCGTAATGGGCTGCACATTACCGGCGAGGTCGATGCTGAGACTCAGCGGTCCCTCGGCCTTGATTCCCTGCCCGCTCCAACTCCGCCCCGGCCTGCCAACACACCGGTCAGGCCTCGTTCCAATGACGAATCTCGCGGACCACAAACGGCACCTCCACCGCGGCCACCCCAGGATCCTCAAGGCCCGGAAAACGCGCCCCGGGATGAATCGGCCGGCCCTCATCAATCGCAGCCAGAAAGCGCCAATCCTTTTTGGGGCACACCATTTGCAAGCGCACCGCCGGACGTGCAGCGAACGGTGATCGTCCGAGCGCAGATGAATCTGATGCGGCAGCGGTTGTATCTTGAGGGAATCGACGGCGTCTACGGCCCGGGAATGAGCGTTGCCCTTCGGGCATACCAGGCCCGAATCGGTTTGGAACCGACCGGCCGCCTGGATGTCGAAACCCTGGCATCACTCAACCTGCTTCCGCCGCCGCACCGCCGGCGCCTGAATCCGTTTTATCCCCGGACGTTCCCACCGCGAACTCGCATCGCCCCGCCTAACGAGCCCATCTACATTCCGCGTTGATTCTCGTTCCGCGCCCGGCTCGTTCGCGAACTAAGGCTTCGCGTTGTCGAATTCGACCGATTGCAGTTCGGCAAAAACCGTTCCCACAAAAATCTGCGCTTCGATCTTCAGCATGAGCCGGTCAGGATCGTCCGAGATCCACGCAGTCGCCCGCCGGAATTTTCGATGCGGCTCGAGCTGGCGTTCCTTCCCAACTTTGCTCAACTGCAAATCCAGTTTGATTGAGTTGTAGGTCCCTGCCGGCACCGTGAGACGTTCACGGCCCAGGACGGTCACCGTGGCCAGGTAGGCTGAAGTGGCGGGATAAACGACGATCCGCTGAACGCTTCGCTCCTGAAGCGGTTGGCTGCGGAGGTAAAGCAAGCCCGATTGCAAATCGAACAGATTGGCGAAATCAAAACGCCGCACCTTGGGCCCGGCGCTTTTCGAAGGCGTTTCGGTGACCTTCGAGGAAACTCCGGCCGGTCCGAAGGATAGCTCGGTCACCGTTTTTTTGTTCCGCACATTTTCGACCTGTTTTACTTCCACGGGATGCAACGTAGCGCCGTGCACAATCGAAGTATGATCGGCATCAAACTTCCAAAGTGTTCGAACCAGACCGATCGTGTGAGCGGCGACATCGAGCTGTAAGCGGTCGCCGGCCGTCTTGCTCAAGCGCACATTCGCGGTGGCGCCGGGGAATCCGCTCCAGCCAAACCCATACCTGGCTTGCATGGGCCGCGGATTCGGGAACGAGGGAGGCGAGGAAGCGGTCAGGGTTGCTTCCCAGGAAGCGCCGGATGCAGTCACGCCCGCCCAGACCAGCAGGAAGAAGGAGAGCAGACCGCGTCTCATCATCGGAGAAGCTCCCGAATGACGCCAAATCCTCACGTCGCCGGCCCTTCGAATCACCACCGCCATTCTGGACAATAAGACGCGGGCAAGAAAAAACACGCGGGGATACCGCGTGTTTTCCTAAAAGAACTGAGAAAGCCGTTAGGGCTTTTTCGGAGTAGTCGCCGGGGCGGTGGAAGCCGCAGGGCTGGTGGCCGGCTTTTCCGCTGCCGGTTTTTCCGTTGTCGTCGTCGCCGGTTTCTTGTTGAGCGCCGTGATGATCTCGGTGGTGAAATCCGTATTATCCTTTGAATAGAGGAGGACCTCGACGCCATTCATGCTCGGGCCGGACTTATCGAAGACGAGGTCGTAGCCGGCGGTCTTGACGCGCTCCATGATGATGTCTTTGATTTCCTTGATAATGCTTTCCCGCATCCGCATCGCCTGTTGCTGCAACTGTTGCTCGCGAGTCTGCCGGAACTCATTGATCTCGCGCTCCATGTTCTTGATATTCGCGATCTTCTCGTCGCGTTCCTTGGCCTTGGCAGTCTTGGCATCCGCGCTCAAAGCCGGAGCTTCGAGCTGCTGGCTGAGCTTGTTGATTTCTTCAAGCGCCTTTTTGTAACTGTCCGCGCGATCGTCGTATTCCTTTTTCGCGGCGTCTTTGGCCTCGTTGATTTTCTTCTCCGAGTCCTTCGTCTTGTTGTACTCCTTGAAGGCGCGGTTCATGTCCACAGTGCCAACTTTGAGAGCGCCCTGAGCAAAGCCCGCGACCGGAAAAGCGAGGCCGGCGGCGGCTACGAGAAGGAGAAGTTTTTTCATAAGAAAGGGTAAAAGAGGTTGCTGGAAAGGGGTTAGACCGTGACCCCCCTTATTCGTTCAAAATTGATAACCGACATTAAAGTTGAATTTCCCACCTCCGCTACCGCGTTCTTTGATAACGGGAATTCCGTAATCGATCCGCAGAGGTCCAATCGGGAGGTCAAGCCGCAGGCCCACGCCGACGTCGGAGACAACACCTCTGGTGTTGAAATCCCACGGCCGGACGTTGACAAATCCCGTATCGTAGAAAATAGCCGCTCGTGCTTTTTCGATGATCGGCATGGTGTACTCGATGGTGAAGGCCGCCTCGGTCTGGCCACCCAACGGCTCTCCATTGATATCCTTCGGACCGACATCACGGTAATCAAAACCGCGCAAATCGTTCGAGCCCCCGAGGAAGAGCCGGTCGTAAATGCGAACAAATTTTCCATCACCCCAGGTATCGACGACACCGACCAAGCCGCTAAACAGCAGAATCGAATCTTTCCAAAGACGAAAGTACTGCCGGGCCTCGAGGTTGATGCCGTAGATTTGCTCGCTGCCGCCCAGAAATCCGCCGGCAACGTAAGGAGTGAGGGTGATGCGATGCCCGCGGCGGCTCAGGAAGGGATTGTCACGAGTATCGTAAATGAACATCGACGAAATCTGGCTCTTCGTGGACGAACCCTGCTCCCTCAAAATCGCATCGGACACGCCGGAGGCGACATCGAATATCTCCGTCACTTCGAGGCGATATTGCAGACTGACCGACATGAAACTCCCGAGCCCCTTGCGCGCTTCGATCGAGGTGCCGTAGTTTCGCTGGGCGTAAACGGAACTGAGATAATCCGCCTCCCGGTAATAAAGGTCACCCCCCAGCGAAAGGCGGCGATCGAGAAAATACGGTTCCGTCAGCGAAAGGATGATGTCTTTGCGAGTGTTTCCGTACTGAATGCGCGCGCGAAATTTTTGACCGGCCCCGGTAAAGTTCGGCCAGTTCATGATATCGAAATTGCCCTGCGTCATTTCGATAAAACCGACCAGTTGATCGATGGTGCTGAAACCGGCGCCGAAGTTGAGTGAGCCGGTTCGCTTTTCCTCCACCTGGATAATGAGATCCTTGCGTCCGCTTACCCCGGTATCTTCCGGATACGTTTCGACCTTGGAAAAATAACCGAGATTATCCAGCCGCTTTTTGGTCGTCTCGACCCGGACGCTGTTGAGAATGTCTCCCGGCGCGATCAAGACTTCCCGGCGGATCACTTTGTCTTTCGTACGGGTGTTTCCAATAATGTTGATGCGCTGGACAAAGGAGGGGCCGCCCTCCGTGATCTGGTAATGAACGTCGATCCGGCCTTCGCCCGCCGGGACCCCCTGCGGGACTACCTGCAAGTCCACATAACCGCCGCTTCCATACGCATCCGCGATTTTCTTCGAATCCTCACGAACCTGCTTGGGCGAATAAATGCCGCCTTCCTTGATTTTCATGAGGGCGCGAATCTTATCGCCACTGGCTACTTTCTGGCCGGTGACGGTGATCTTGCCGACGTGATAAATGGGTCCTTCCACCAGCACCACCACGATGCTCAATTTGCCTTTGACCCGCTCGCGCCGGACCTCCTTCACCTCCACGTCGATGTAACCGTGGTCCTGGTAATACTCGCGCACGGCGTTGACGTCCTGCTCGAGTTGGGTCTCATCGAGGCGCCCCGACTTGTCGATAAATGAGTAAAACGTCTTGCCCTTCGTCTTCATCTGCTTGCGCAGAACTTTGTCGGGGAATTTCGTGTTTCCCTCGAACCGGATGGCGCTGACGGCGCCCTTGGTTCCTTCGGTAATCGTGTAAACGACGCGCGATGTCCCATGGGTATCGTCGGTATCGACTCTGAATTTGACATCGATGTCCGTGAATCCCTTGCCCTGGTAGGTTTCGATGATTTTTTGGCGCCCTTTTTCGAGCTCCTCTTCGGTCAACGGGCCGTTGATTTTGAGGTCAATCAATTTTCGCAGCTTCTTTGCCCCGACCCGTTCGGCGCCCTCAATCTCAATTTCATTCACGAGCGAGCGTGTCTGGAGGACCACCATGACTTTGACCCGCTCGCCGTCGGCTTGTCCGAAGATCCGGACGTTTTGGACGGCGCCGGTCTGGTAGAGAGCTTTGATGTCCTGCTCGACGAGAGCTTCGGAATAGGGTTGCCCCGGTTTGGTGCGGATTTGGGCCAGGACTTTGTCGCGCGAGATCGTCTGCGGACCGACATACTGGACCTCCACCGTGCTAATGATCGGTGGGCCCTGGCTGGGCGCGGTTTGCCCGGAAGTGGTTAGAGTCCCCAGAAAGGCCAGAACGACGCCCAAAAGAGCAGCCAGGATTGAGCGACGGGTCGGACCAACAAAATATATCATAGCGTAAAAAATCCCCGGGCGTCCTTCGTCTCCGACGCGGCGCAGGCGGTATTGATGGGTAAGAAGGTAGGCGTCGTCAAGGCGGATTTGGCGTTGGCGCGAGGCGCTGGACGGAGAAGAACGCACCAGTCGGCGCTAATTCAAGAGCTCGTACCAATTATTCCTCCGCCGGGGCTCGTAGCCGGCCTCGCGAATCAGGGTCTCAATTTGCGCCGCATCCAGCCGAAAAGTCGTGCCGGCGCTGCTCACGACATTTTCCTCCATCATCACCGAGCCGAAGTCGTTCGCCCCGTATTTCAATGCGACCTGCCCGATAGCCGGCCCCTGGGTTACCCACGAACTTTGCACGTTCGCAAAGTTATCCAGGAAAATCCGGCTCAGCGCCTGCATGCGCAAATACTCGGATACCCCGGTGGGATGTTTCACCTTTAGCACCGTGTTTTCGGGCTGGAATGTCCAGCAGATGAAGGCGGTAAACCCGCCGCTTTTGTCCTGCTGATCGCGGAGCCGCTGCAAATGCTCGATCCGGTCTTCGATCGTCTCGACATGGCCGAACATCATGGTCGCGCTCGATTTCAGCCCAAGCTCGTGGGCTGTTTGCATCACCTCCAGCCACGCCTCGGAATTGCATTTCAGGGGTGAAATGCGCTCCCGCACTCGATCGACCAGGATCTCTCCTCCGCCGCCGGGGAGCGATCCGAGCCCGGCATCCTTGAATTGCGAGAGCACTTCGCGCAGCGGCATTCCAAAGAGATGGGCGAAATGCTGGATCTCCGGCGGGCTGAAACCATGGATGTTAATGTGCGGATATTTTTCCCGGATGTGCCGGAGCAATTCGAGGTACCAATCGAACGAAAGCCCTGGATGGTGCCCCCCTTGCATCAGAATTTGAACACCGCCGGCGGCGGAAAGTTCGTCGAGTTTTTGGTCGAGCTGTTCCCGGCTGAGCACGTAATGATCTTCGTCTTTTTCGGTGCGATAGAACGCGCAGAATTTGCAGTAAACGTTGCAGACATTCGTATAGTTGATGTTGCGATCGATGATGTAAGTGACGATCTCGCGGCCGTGGCCGTCGTAGCTTTTTGCCTTGGCCAAATCGCGTCGCGCGTTTGCCAGTTGGCCCAGTTCCGCCAGCGGCCGCCGATAAAGTTCCAGCGCTTCCCCGGGCGAAATTCTTTCGCCCGCGAGCACTTTGTCCGTCAGCGATTTTTCCGATAGTGCGACCACGGCATTACCGTAGCTGAAGTGCCGTGTTTCTGCACGTCCCAAGGAACGGCGATTTGAAATCGCCGAAGCTTGTTGTAGCGACGGCGCTCTGGCGCCGTTAGAGCGCTCTGCCCCGAATCACCCGTCCTTACGCCGACAGAGCGGCGTCGCTACAACAAGAAGGTCGCAGTATTATCATTCCCAAATGGACCGTCATGTTGCCATCATCGGAGCAGGCGTCTCGGGTTTGACCTGTGGCGTCCTCCTCGCGGAACAGGGTTGGGAGACGCACCTCTTTTCCGCGGAACCCCCGGAGCAGACGACGTCCGCCGTTGCGGCTGCCATGTGGTTCCCGTACGACGCCGAGCCGGCAGACAGGGTCATTCCCTGGGCGCTGGAAAGCTACGAAGTCTTCCGCGGTCTGAGCCGCGACCCGGCAAGCGGCGTCTCGATGATTGAATTGAGGCAATTTTCGCGAAGCCATAACTTGCCGATTCCTTCGTGGGCTGGGTCGTTTCAGGCCCGGTCGATCACGAGCAGCGAGTTCGTCATGACGGTCCCGCTGAGCGATTCATCCCTTTATCTCGACTATCTCCGGAGACGCTTGATCGAGGCGGGCGGGAAATTGACGACCGGCGTCCGGTTCGAGAAGCCGGAAGAAGTCGACCTGGCATTCGATGTCGTGATCAACTGCGCCGGCCTTGGCGCGCGAACTCTCGTTCGCGATGCCGACCTCGAGCCGCATCGCGGCCAGGTCGTGCTCGTCGAAAAACTGGCGCTTCCCGGCGCGGTAGTCTGCGATGATCCGCCATTGATGTACGCCATCCCGCGAACAAACGATTGCGTCTTCGGGGGCACCAATGAAATCAGCGACGATCTCCGGGCCGATCGCGACGTTACTGCCGCTATTGTGGCGGAATGCAGCTCGGTGCTGAAGATCGCGCCGCCGCGCATCGTCGGAACGCGCGTCGGGCTCCGCCCTTATCGGAAGTCGGGCGTCCGGGTCGAAGCGGACCGGCTGGAGGATGGCCGCACCCTCATTCACAATTACGGCCATGGTGGCGCCGGCTTCACCCTTTCGTGGGGCTGCGCCGAAACTGTGTGGCGGCTCGTGCGGGAGGGGTAGGGC
>JBAPMH010000141.1:0-13721 GCA_049278515.1 Chthoniobacterales bacterium | reverse complement strand
GGTAACGGCGAGCCACTGCGCTTCGTTGAAGACGCGATACAACCCCTGGTAACCGGCATTCGCCAGCGAAAGAAACCGGTCCGCCCGTTCCTGGAAGGGCGACGCGGCGAGGGCCAATGCAGCCGATCCCAGGAAAGGCAGCGCGAGCGTCCTGACTAACTGCGACAAGTGATGCATGGGCGCAAAGTAATTTGCCGCCGCGACCTTGGGAAGCGTTCCTTTTTTGAAAGCGCAAGGTGGATCGGGCGCTCCGTCGCGCGACGCCAAGGTGGATCGGGCGCTCCGTCGCGCGATGCTTTTCGTCGGACCTCCGGCGACTATTTCATCCAGAGAGCCACGGCCCGCACCGTGGAAACGATTGGCCACGCCGAAACGCCGGTGATGACGGCAAAGAACAGAAATTCGGCCACGTAATCACGGGTCGTTTCCGCGCCAAGAAATTCACGGCTGATCTGGCGGAACCTCGACGCCAGGACCGACCGCTTGGGTCCATGATGGCTTCGGGCCTGGTTCGCTGGCAGCTCAGCCGGGGAGGCGTGGTAGGAACAGTTGATTGACGGATGGGCCGGACGGGGCCGGGAACCGCCGTCGTCTGAACGGCGGACATGTCGTGCTGATTCGGATTTAGGTTTCATACAATTGGAAAACAGAGTTCGAGCGCTGCGAAAATTTTGGCTGCGACAGGCGTTGCCCGGACGCAGCGAGGGTTAACTGGAAGCTCCTCGAAGAGCTTCGGATCCGGCGAGAGGCCGGAAAATCTGAGTTGGAACTAAACGATAGGCTTTGAGCGCGGAAGAATGTCAGGCGCCTTTGGTCGAAGCTGGCCGGAGATACTTAACGCCCTTAAGCATTTCATCGTTCGGCGAGATGTCAAAATTGACATCTATTGCCCTGACAGATAACTCGTTCTGGTTCCGTGGGTTGCGAACGAAAAAATTTATCGCGGCTCGCAGGACCACCGGCCGACCCAGGTCCCCCAGCCATAAAACCCGAGGGCCATCAGACGCCCTGCCGCGACGAGCCCATCCACCTGGGTCCGGATCGGACCGGCCTTCTCCGTGGCGCTGATGTAATCGTCGATTACGACCCAGCAGTTGTGGGCCAACCGGTCGCCATAACAGTCGATATCGCGGCGAACATTCCAGTCCGCGTCGAAGATGAAGAGGCCGACCTCGCCGGGACCGAACTGCTCCCTTACCTGCGAGATTGTCTTTTCGTCGAAAGAGGAGCCGTTGATGAGATTAACGCTCTCCAGCAGGCCGGCGCGGGCCACGTTCCTGGTGAGATCACGAAAGATATTCTTCGTCGCCAGCCGGTGATCCTTGAGGGGGCCGCCCGGCTCAATGCTGATGAACTTCTTGCTCTGGCCGGAAGCGCGCACGCCCATCCCGGCCGCAACCGTGGAGGCGCCGAGGAAAGAGCCAATCTCCAGAATGCCCCCTTCGCTAGTCTTGGCCATGTGGTGGATCAGCAGGAGAACGTTGACGTCGAGCATCGAATATTCGGCCACTTTCATAAGCTGATGATGCAACGGTTTGTCGTAGCGGTATTCGATGAGCTTTTCCATGAGCTCGAAGGCTTCGTTGATGGCGGTCGGATTGCTCACGCGAGGAAAATGAATTCGGTTCCGGTTTTACACGGCCAACACGCGCTGGCCAAGCATCGACTCTGGACCGTGTTTTCTACGGTTGGGAATCGTCTCGCAGGAGTTTCTCGGCGGATTCCAGATGGCTCTGATTGCCGAGAAGCAGGATTTCGTCGCCCGCGCGCAATTCCTCGTCGGGCCCGGGATTGATGATGCTGGCGCCGTCCCGTTGGATACCGACAATGCTCGCGCCGGTGCGAGTGCGCAGGGCCAGCTCGCCGATGAGTTTTGTCACCGCGCTCGATTGCTCGGGAAGGCGAACCGTTCTCAGCTGAGCTTCGCGGAGGATTGACGGCAGGGCATGCGCGGAAGGTTCGCGATGCGCAGGAGGCGGCTGGGAGAGCGTATCCTGGAGGGCGAACTGCGCCTTCGCGTAGAGCTTCGTAAAGGATCGGCGGAGAAGAATCGTGGTGGCGGCAACGATCAGCGCCTGCGCGATTAGCAATTTCCAGGATGGAAGAATGGCCGAGCTCAGCAGAACGAGAACGAGCATCACGACGACCGATCCAGCGGCCAGAATGACATTGGCAACGAGCGAGCGCAAAGTGGAGACGTCCTTCCCCTTCGGGCCCCGGGTCACGCTCATCTCGGAGAGCAACATCGCGAGCGCGCGCAATTTCCGGAACAGGGCGATCAGCAGCGGCAGACTCAGCAGCATGGCCCCGAGCCAGAGCGCGGCTTTGACTCCGTTCTCTCCGCGCGGAATCTCCGGCCACCACTGCAGGCCGTAACGGCGCAACGACGACGCAGCGACAAAGATGCCCGCCACGAGCACAAGGTTCAGCATGATCTGCCACGCCCAGGCGCGGACCAGCGTCATCGCAAAACTGCGTTCCGCTCCGAGTCCTTCCACCCACGCTGTGTAAAGATCGAGCCAGGCCCGCATCGGCGCCGGCACCACGCGATCGAACCAGCCCACCGCCGGCTTCGAGCTCCGCAACAGGTAAGGGGTGATCAGGGTCGTGAGCGCGGAAACAGCCACTGCGATGGGGTAAAGAAATTCGCTCGTCACCTTCAGGCTCAAACCGAGCGAGGCGATGATGAAGGAGAATTCGCCGATCTGGGCCAGCCCCATCCCGACCCGGAGCGCGGTCTTCCTGTCGTGACCGGCAATGAAGGTTCCGAACGTGCAGGCGCTCACCTGGCCGATAACGACAACCGCTGTAATGATCAAAATGGGTCCCGCATATTGGGCGAGAAGCGCCGGATCGATCAGGAGACCGATGGAAACGAAAAAGACCGCGCTAAACATGTCCCGGACCGGTTCCACGAGGAGCTCGATTCGTGCGATCTGGCGCGCCTCCGCCACAATGGCGCCGGCCAGGAACGCGCCGAGCGCCACGCTATATCCAAGCTGAACGGCGAGGAGCGAAACCCCAAAACAAAGTCCGAGCACGGCCACGAGCAGCATTTCGTTGCTTCGGAATCGGGCCACGTAATTCAAGAGCCGCGGAATGATGATCAGGCCGCTCACGAGAAGAAGGCCCAGGAACGAGCCGAGTTTGAGAACGGTCCAACCCACAGCCGACGCGGTGAAGGAGCCGGTAGCGGCAAACCCGGAGAGAAGCGCAATCATCACGATCGCGAGAATGTCTTCGACGATGAGAATGCCGAAGATGATCCCGGCGAAGCGTTCCTTCTTGAGCCCGACCTCGTCGAGAACCTTGATCACGATCGTCGTCGACGAGATCGAGAGGATGGCGCCGAGAAAAATGCTATCCATCGTGCTCCACCCGAACGCCTGGCCCAGCGAGTAACCCGCCGCCAGCATGACAAGAATGGCGGTGGTGGCGGCAATGAATGCGGTCGCGCCGACTTCCTTCAGTTTTCTCAGGCTGAATTCCAAGCCGAGCGAGAACATGAGAAAAATCACGCCGAGCTCGGACAAGGTGCGGATCGTTTCCTCGTCGCGAATCAGCGGGAAGGGTGGGGTGTGCGGCCCGATGATGACGCCGGCCACGATGTAACCGAGAACGACCGGCTGTTTGAGGCGATGAAAGAGCACCGTCACCAGCCCGGCCACGATCATCACGATCGCGAGGTCGGCGAGAAAGGTGGCTTCGTGCATTAGAATTACCTGCGTTGGCTGAAGTCAGCGTGCCTTGCCTCCGCTAATGCGCAAGACGCGGTGCGGAACCAAAACTCAGACCAGCGAGCTCGCGAGCCCGAGGAAAACCGCCAGGGTCGAGACATCGGTGATCGTTGTCAGGATAATGCTGGAAGCGTTCGCCGGATCGGTGCCGAGTTTGCGCAGGATTAATGGAATGGACGCGCCGAAAATACCGCTGATCAGGCAGCTCCCCGCCATCGAGAGGAACACCACGAAGCTCAAGGTCAACGCCACCGGGCTGTTTTGCATTTTCGCGAAAACGAACATGCCGAGCGCAGCGCTCACTCCGGTCAGGGCGCCGTTGAGCAGGCCGAGAAAAGTTTCCTTCAGGATCAATCCCAACTCACCCCCGGCCTTTAGTTCGCCCAGGGTCATCCCGCGCAAAGCGACCGCGAGGGTCTGCACTCCCGTGTTCGAGGATTGTCCGATCACCACCGGCAGGAAAACCGCCAGCGCCACCAGTCGATCGATCGTACCTTGGAAATAACCGACCACCGCCGCGGCCAGAAATCCGGCGAAAAGATTTCCCTGAAGCCAGGGATGACGAAAACGAAAGCTCCTCGGCCACGGAGTGGTGAGGCGTTCTTCTCTTTCCACGCCGACCATGCTTCCGGCCTGCAAACTCAGTTCCACCGTCTCCGCCTCAAACAACATTTGGCCGCGAATGACCCCGATGAGTTTCCCCTCCCGGTTGCAGACGGGATAGACGGGATAATGCCGCACCATGGTCGCCTTCATCGCCTCTACCAGTTCCATTTCCGGAGTAAGGAAAAACGGATCGGCGATCATAATCTCTTCGAGCCGCTGGTTTTGACGCGCGAGGAGCATTTCGCGCATCGCGACGACGCCGCGCAAGCGTTCGTTATCGTCCACCACAAACGCGTAGGTGATGAAAGCACGGGTCACGAAATGCCGAAGCTCACGGACTGCCTCCGAGACCGTCGTCTCCGGCCGAAAGACCGCGAGGGCCGGTTCCATCATGTGGCCAATGGCCTTTTCCGGATAATGTTCGTTCCGGATCCACTGCAGACGCGTTTCCGGGGCGGCGGCTGCGATAATTCTTTGCCGGCGCTCGCTGGGGAAACGCTCGAGGACGCTTTGGGAGAGGGCCGGGTTCAACGACGCCAGCATTTGGGCGGCGAAATTCTCCGGGTAATGATCCAGGAGCTTCGCGACTTCGCCCGGCGCGCGCGACACCAGGGTCGGGAGTAACGCTTTGATCTCGGCGTGGGTCGGGTCGGATGCGGTTTCGTCGAGCGGCGCGGATGGATTCATCGCGCCCACGTTGCCCCGGCCAAACGGCCCTTGGCAAGGGAGGATTGGGGAATGCCGGTCAGCCGAAGATGACGAGCCGGATGGAATCGGGCAGCTGTTGCGCCACGCTGGTGACGATGCTGCCTCCGAGGAGCTTGGCCATGGCTGTGCGTTGCGAGGCGCCGATAATGAGATAATCGACTCCGAGCGTGGCCGAAAGATCGAGGATCGTTGAGGCCGCGTCCTCGCTGACCGCGTAAACCGGCTGGACTGGAATGTCGCGTTCGGCGCCGAGCCGCATCGTCAACGACATGATGGCGTTGGCCTCGGGGTCATCCTGCCATCGGGCCCGGCCGACATTCGTGGGACCGCCGGTGAAATAGACCGCGATCTCTTTCACGTAGAGAACACAGAGCGTTGCTTTTCGCAGTTGCGCTTCCTCCAGGGCGAAGGCGAGGGCGGGCGTGACCCCGCGAGCCGCCACCATGATTTTTTGTCCTTCGGAGAGGCGCGCTTCCATCGTCGCGACAAGATCGGGCGAGACCATTTCGGCGACCTGGCGGGTGACCGTCATGGTCTTCAGGCCGGAGACTTTGTGCGAATAGGCGCGCAAGGTGTAGCCGGCGCCCAGCATACACATCGCGAAGAAAAGAGCTTCCGGTTTTGTTTTGGCGATCGTGATCTCGACGGCGAAGAGAACAAAAAACGTCAGCCCCATGATGACGCGTTGGTACCAGGGCAGGCCAAGGCGTTTGTTGAAAGTGCAGGACCCGAGGTTCACCGCGATGGCGCCGACAACGCCGATGGCGTAGAGGCCGGCCAGGGCTTCGAAGTCTTTGGTCACCGCGAGAACGATGATGGGAATGGCGACCGCCGCGATCAGGGGAATGAGCGGGACGCCATGCGGGTTGAGTTTGACCATGGGCCGCGGCATCTCGCCGTCCTGCGCCATCATGTAAACCACGCCGATCAGCGCCACGATTGCCGTGTTCACGGCGCTGAGCAGGAGGAGCCCGAAGACAATGCCGACGATGATGCTCAGGACCTGGCCGGCCGTTACCCCACCGGCCATCGCTCCATAAACCTGGGCGAGAAAGCGCAGCATGTCTTCTTTGTGCGCGGTCAGTTGCGGGAGCAGATTGCGCGGCAACGAAAGCATTGCCCATCCAAGAAGCGCGGTGCCAATCACAACCTCGATCGCTACCGGGACGATCGCTTTGGTCGCCGTGCGCTTCACTTTTGGATGGTCCGGAGTCGAATCTGGATCGGTCTTCATCACGCCGGTAATGTTGGCGATCGCTTCCACCCCGCTGAGGGCCAGGATTACGCCGACAAATGCGACCCAGGTGTGCCGCAGGCTCTCGTGCGGAGGTTCGAGGTAGAGGACGTTGAGATGCGGCGCGCTCAGGGCCACGATCAACGCCACCACCAGGACGGCGGGGACCGCCAGCCAGATCGAGACGCTGCCGCTATGTTTGGGGCCGAAATAGTTGATGACGCCCACGACGAGGACCAATCCCATCGTGGCCACCGGAGCATAGTTGCTCGGGACCCCCAGATAACTTACCGCCGCCCAGCCGCTTAGCGCCGCGGTCACGATGAAATTGGCGACAAGGAGGAGGGCGCCCGTGGAAGCGAGGAACCGGCTCTGTTGCCGGGCCGCCGAATAAACGCCACCGCCATCGGGGAAATGGGCGCAAACGATGATGTAATTATAGGCGACCACCGCGGTGAGGATGCAGACGGCGAGAATGATCGGGAGCGACGAAAACCCGGCTGCGACGAAAGCCAGCCCGATGACGTAGGCCTTGCTCGTCCCCCAATCGCCGTAAAGAAGCGCGGCCGCGCGCTTCCAATCGACATTGCGCGGACGATGAACCGACGTCGGATCGACAATAGTTGCCATCAGGATTTCAGATGAAACGCGGCGAAGATTGCACCATCCCGCGCCGGGATGACCAGTTCAATCAATATCGAGACGCTACGGTGCACCGGATGTCAACTTTCCCGGGCGAGAGCAAGCCGGCGTGGAGCCCCCGCCTGGGTCGCCTCGAGTCTTCTCAGCACTCCCGGCTTGCCCATTGCGCCGGCCGGGAGCAAAATCCCCCCGCCGATGATACTCCCGCTCTCCCCGACCGCCGTGTTAGACAAAAAAAAGTTCGTCTTCAAAGGCGAACATTCGTCTAATTCTCGTTAGGCCCATGAGCGCACACTTCCTCTTCGTGTCACTGATTGTTGCCGTTGTCAGCACCGCTACCGCATCGGCAGGCACGGGCCTGTCCGAGCGTCTGCTGATCGGTCGCTGGGTTTCCGCTCGGGAGACGCTCACGTTTTTTGCCAACCGTGAGTTCACATTTAGCGAGGAGCATGGCCCGTCGGTATGGTGGCAGCTTCGGGGACGGCATCTTACGTTCGGCATTCCGAAACGTGGCGTCAACCGTCGGGCAGACCTCGGCCAGCTCACTCCGCGGCGGCTCGTGTTGCTCGAGTCAGGCAAGAAGAAAGTATATGCGCGGCTTGACCACTATTGATGGCCAACGGCCTAACCAGGCTCTGGAGGGAACGGCCACCGGCCGCATGACAAGGCTGAAGGAAACATTAAGAATTCTTAGACCCGCAAAGCGCGCTCTCGGTGGCCGCCGCTCATCTTGTTCTCGTTAGGCGTTGTCATGGCGAGCGAGACAAACATTACCGCGATCATCCTCGGTGGAGCCTTGGCGCTCGCTGGCACAATCGTCAGTCAAGCCATGGGGTTACTCTCTGGCTGGGTAGATCGGCGGCACAAGCGTGACCTGCGGCAGCGTGAACGGCTTGAACGCATGGTCGATCTCATCACCGCCACTATTCCATGGTTCCAAAAGCTCGGTGTATCTCACTCGCTCGAAGAGCTTAGAGACGCGCAGCCGCCACCGGAGGCTCGGCAGGTAGCGATGCTCGCTTCCCTCTATTTCCCGGCACTTGTCGAGCCCGCCCGCAACTACGTAAATGCACTCATTCGCTATTATCACTTTGCGACTGATTGCTTTCAGCCTGGACATCCAGCAAGTGTCGGCGCGCAGATGGCGTTGATTTACACCAAAGACCCCGAAGCGAACGCGCGCAATACGGAGCCTCTCGTCGTTCGCCAAGCTCTCGACGATGCGATAGCAAAAGAAGCGAAGAAATATGCACACATATGAGCGCGCACCAACGCCTAACCACGCGATGCAGCCAACCGCGCCCCGTTCCCTTTCCCCGCGGAGAGTAGCTACAACCTTCAACTTGCGGCTACGCGCGCTCTCGGGCGCGGTAGCTGATCTTGTGTCTCGTTAGGTCTCTGCGCGGGTATGCCTGATTACATCCAGATTTTGAGGGTACGGCCGGATGACGGCAGCCGCGACGCCTATCGCATGAAAGAGGCGTTCGTTCATATCTACGCGCGAGCTGCGTCTGAGGCGGAAGCAGCCCGGATCATGCAGGAGTACTTCGATAGACAGGAGTGGACGATTTTGGAAGTGCGCAAAGCGGGCACGATAGACACCTCACTTCTACCGAACGCAAAAGAGATTCGAGAGCGCTTGGAGACACTCGGCTACTGTGGAGACATTCATTATGGGAAGCCACCCGACGACATCATCTTTTCGAAGAGCTGAGATTACCAAAACACCTAACTATGCTATGGAGCGAACGCCGGACCGCTCTGTGTCTACATCTGCGATGACTTCAGACCTTCACCGCGAGCTTCGCTCGCCCTCGTCCGCCGCCGCTGTCTATGAATTGTGTACGCGTTGGATTTTTCTTGTAGGTTTGGTAGACCCAAAATTTGGTACTCGACACGACGCCGGCTTTTTGGATTATTTGGCGGCCTCCCTAAAACCCCTGTTGCGATCCCTCGGCCCTCCTTGCCCCGACCAACCACATCTCCATTGTTCGACGCCATTAGATCGGCGCGCGGAAATACCGACGAAGCTCTCGAGATGGAATTCCAAAGGGCGGCGAAAGCGCGCCGAATGATCCGGTGACGGCAACGGTGCCCCAATCCAAATGACGATATAACTGGAGTATTGAAACATGACGACGAAAACGATCAATCGGGCAACTCGAGCGGCTGACAAACCAAACAAGCCGAAACTAAACCTTCATGTCCAGAGCGTTCAGGGCAGCGGCGGAACGGGATTGCAATTCACCGCGAAAGTGACCGCTGGAGATGGGACAGTGCTTACGGCGTCCAAGCAATTTGGGCGCACGGCCGGCGCTTCGAGGCGGGGTCTGCTTTATGAGGGAGATTATGTTCCCGGCCCGTATGCGATCACCATTACCGCGGAAGAGCATCCGGCAAGCGACGATCGATTTACCGAGGGGTCAATCACGCTAAATCCGAGTGGCAATACCCTTGAGGCCAGCGGGAGCACCCAGATCAAGAACGCGCCGGGGGATGAAGATGAAAGGAACCCGGCAAATTACACGATCACATGCGTAGCCGATATTACCCCGGCCGTGGAAGTCACAGGAGATGTCGATCTCATCAACGCCCAAGTTAATTTCGAGGTCATGCCGCAGATCGCGCAGGGAAAGGTGAAGGTGTTCTTTTTCGCGCCGGGCGGAAGGACTGCCATCGTAGCGAATGGAACCGCCGTTTCAGGCGGGCAACAGAATGTCCGCTTCAAATGGACTTCCGGGTTCCCGCAAAGCGCGGGGACGGAATTCAAAGCTGAAAGTGTTCACGTGGAACTAACCGTTGGAAACAAGAAACCCGTTCCAGATGTGTACCCGGTGGCTTTTACAGGTTACGGGGTTTTCCAAATCACTTCGTACGGTTTGCCGGACGACGACGTCTGGACGGGTGCAACCGAGCAGGTGGCCCTAAACGAAGAAGGAAATCCGCCCTATCGGACTGTTCACAAGGGTTGGATAAGCCGAGTGCGCGGTCAGGAAGGCCGGGGTAAATCGCAAGGGAGCGTTTACAAGATTGTCAATCTCGACAAAGAGGATATACCCAAAGAACCGAAAGGAATCACCCAGCGCCTGGTCGCCGAGGCTGAAGCCGGCTGTGCAAATGTCACTCTGGCGCCGAACTTGTCTCTGGCCAAACAACGAAGCGATCGTCGGTTTCGTTGTCGAAATAAAATCCTGCTCTCCACTGACCCGGGAACGGTCTTTGCAATTCACGACACCGGAAATTTCTCGACAGTAAATCGATTCGACCGCTATATCGGATCGATTGCACCTGGTACGCCAAACCTGAGTTTCCCGAGTGCGTATGTGGTCAAGATTCCATAGCGCAACCGCGCTCTGCACGCTCTTTTGCTGCTGGTTTTCATTCGCGCACGCGCAACCTGCGAGAACGAAGTTACATAGTGGAAGGTCGCCCGATGGCCGTTTAGCGATTGAGCTCCAGAGCGAGCCCACAACAAGCGGCGGGGCGATTCTTTCCTACGTTGTTATCGACGAAAAAACCGGGGCGATTCTATTGCGCCTCAAAAGTTCGTATAGCACGAAGGTCCCCGACGTCGATGGAGTCCCCGATCGCTGGCTGGATCTCGCGAAAGCAACCGATGTTTATTGGAACCAGGAATCTTCTTTGGTGGCGATCGACGAATATCCGCTGCAACATAGCGGCCAAGTGTTTTTGGCCGCGATCGACCGAAATCGCCTCGCGCGAAGATTAATATTTCCTGAAAACGAAATCCTGCGCCGAACAGGATGTCTTTGGGCGCGCGTGCGTCTCCGCGTCGGCGCAGAGGCAAGCGCATCGTGGATAGATAAGCATCATCTTCGCGTGAATGTGGGAGGATTTCCATCTCATAAAAGAGGACAAGCGGCGCTGGCTGGGGGTTTTCCTAATCGCACGTTTCGCGCCGTCATTGAAGTCGAACCACGTTCGCGCCCACGCGTCGTTTCCGTTCGGCCCGCAGCCGACATCAACCCATAGGCGATTCGCGCCGTTCCAAGTCGTGCGCGCGTTTGGGAATGCTTCCGAGTTTGGTCCCCAGCTGGACAAGACATCCCGTGAAAATTGGAGTTACATAAAGGACACTGGCGGATGGCGATGATGGCTCCGTTGCCAATCAGGTTCGATGAAATGCGCCAGCGAAAGACAAACCAACAGGAAAATTAAGCCCATGAAATTCGCATCAATCGTCCCAAGATTTGGGCTCGCCCTGTCTCTCCTCGGTGGATTCACCTCACCAGGCGTTGCGCAGGATTCCCGCTGGGGATCGCCGGACGAGGACACGGTTAAATTCATGATCGCCGCCGAAACAAAGTGGGCCACCTCATCCTGTAGCCCGCAGCCGGATCTTAAGGATGTTATCGCAGACGACTTTCAGGGGACATCGACAAAGGGCCAGCGCTACGGCAAGGAGGAAGCTGTCACCCCGGATACAAAATCTGTGTCGCGCGACTGCCAGCTCGGCGAGGTGAAGGTCAGATTCTTCGGCGACTCCATCGCGGTAGCGTATGGAGCGGAAAACCGGATGACCAAGGAGAACGATGGCAAGGAGACAAAGCGTTGCCAGGTCTGGACGGACACGTGGCTCAAGCGCGCAGGGAAATGGCAGATCGTCGCCGCGCAGGACACTATCGTCCCTTGTAACCCTTAGGCTGCCCGGTGAGCGCTCGATGTCGTCTCTTGCCCGAAGCGTCGCACCAGTTGGTGGAGCGAACCCCGAGAGCATTCGGGGTCGCTGCTCTTATTCTCGTTAGGCCGCCAGCGGAAGCGCGATGAAACGCACGTGGACGATCATCGGCGCCAGCGACGTTGCGGGTAGCTTCCAATGGTATCAGTCGCTCTTCGGCCAGCCCAAGACGCCTCCGGGCCATGACCACTTTGGTCAAATCCTGGATACGGATGGAACCGTCTTACTCTGCCTCCACTGGTGGGGCGCGCACGGGCATCCCTCCCTGATGAGCCCGGATGAGGCGTTGCCTGGCAACGGCCTCCTCTTGTTCTTCCGCGTCGACGATTTCGACCTGGCCCTGAAGAGAGCACGCGCTCTCGTCGCCCGGTTCGAAGAGGAGCCCCACGTGAACCCGAACACTGGGACAATGGAGTTCTCCCTCCGAGATCTGGACGGATATTACGTCACGATCAGCGCGCTCTCTGCGCCCCAGCCGAATGAAGCCTAACCCAGGCAATCTCCGAAAGCATTCGGGGGCGCTCACCTTGTTTTCGTTAAACGAAAAGGGATCAGTCCTCAGGAAAACGCCGCGGTGCGCGGTCGCTCATCTTGTGTTTTGTTAGGCGCTTAACCATGCGAATACCTGTTCTCAAAGGAACTATCAAGCGACGCTTGCTGGTCAACTTCCGCGTGGATCCAAGAGCCATTCAGCGGCTCCTGCCGTCTCCGTTCCGCCCGAAGTTACATCGCGACCATGCTATTGCGGGCATCTGTCTCATTCGGTTGGAGGACATCCGTCCTGCCGGACTACCGGCGGCCATGGGGTTTTCAAGCGAAAACGCCGCTCACCGCATCGCCGTTGAGTGGACCGACCCCGCTGGCACTCGATGCGAGGGCGTCTTCATTCCGCGCCGCGATACCGGCTCCCGGCTCAACAGTCTGGCGGGCGGCCGGCTATTCCCAGGCGAGCATCATCACGCGAGTTTCACTGTCTCGGATGACGGCCGGCACATCGACCTGGCAATGGAGGCAGACGACCGGCAGGTTTCCGTGCGAGTTGTTGGCGAGGTGAGCGAGTCGCTTCCTCCGTCATCTTGCTTTGACTCGCTTCTCGACGCGTCGGCATTCTTCGAGGGCGGTTGCCTTGGTTACTCCGTCACTCGCGACGAGGCGCGGCTGGATGGACTGCTGTTGCGGACACTCGAGTGGCGCGTCCGGGCTTTGGCTGTCACGACCGCACAGTCGAGCTATTTCGAAGACAGGACACGTTTTCCAGCCGCATCAGTAGAGTTTGATCACGCCCTGGTCATGCGCGATATCTTGCACGAGTGGCACCAGGCAGAAGATCTCTATGCTATCCCACAACGCGCCTAACCAGGCAAGACGGCGAAAGCGCAGGTAGTGTCCTAATTTGAAAGCAGGCAGTCGCGATTGCGGCGAAGGCCAAAAGGGTGTGACGCCAAGACTTTATGAATGAGCAAGACGCAGAGATCACCCGTCGATTACAAGAGAAATTTGGTGCCACGGCGAATCAAACTCCGACGGGCATCCATTTGCAGTTCCCGGGCGTTTCTGAATCCTTTGAGCTTTCAACAGCCCACGGGGAATTTACCCTATTCACGGCGACCTGGCATGAGCATTTGGCAGACATGAACGACCTAGAGGGCTTCTTGGAATGTATGTTGTCTGGCAGAATGGAAATCGTCGTCACATACAGAGGCTCTACCCCCGTGGGTCATCAAGTTCGTGTTCAAAAAGATGGAGTGACGAAAGTTATGTCGCGCACCGGCAGCTTGGTTCCGCTGTTCTGGAGAGCGAAGTCATACAAGACGTTGAAATACGAATCAGTTTCAAATTAGGACACTACCAAAGCGCAAAGGCTGGGAAAAAGTGTCCATTTCGCGCCCATTAGCGTGATTCGCGGGCTAATGCGCCTGAGTGGCGCTCTATCGCGTCCCACACGGGGCACGGCTACAGGCTGGGTCGGCTCTTCGCCGGTCATACTTCCACCCGCGCGCCGAGCTCGACGACGCCGTTGGGCGGCAGACAAAAATAGGAGGTCACATTGCCGGCGTTCCGAGTCATCCAGGCAAAGATCGAACCGCGCCAGGAC
>JBAPMH010000140.1:0-5138 GCA_049278515.1 Chthoniobacterales bacterium | reverse complement strand
CTCGAGCGCGTTTGGAGCCGGATTCAACAACTCAGCGCGAATGCCGGAAAAAAGAAGCTGGTCCTGCGTCCGAAACAGGAGCAACTGCTCCATCTCCTGCGCGAACACAAGGCCATGACGCCGCGTGAAATCTGGGATGCAGTCGGCGTTTCCAAGCAAGGAGCCCTCGATCTTCTCCGCCCCCTCCTAAAAGCCGGCCTTGTCCGCCGAGTCGGAACGAAAAAAACCGGACGCTACGTTCTGGCCTGAGGATAGCTAGAGCTTCGCTCTAGCTTCGCGCTGCGTCTCTGCTCCCCATCGCGACCGCGCTTCCAGGCGCTTCGTAATCCCAACTCCTCACACGTTCGCCACCGGACGAACCCGCCGTGGCGGGTCACTCGCCGCGCGCGCAGCGCCTATTTCTTTTTCTTTCCGGGCATCACGCTCGCCACTGCAGACGCAATCGAGCCCGCGACTTTCGCTACGACGCCTTTTTTAGCAGCGCGCTTCTTCGCCTTCGGTTTCGCCGATGACTTCGATTTGGTAGAGCGCGCCTTCGGCGCCGTTTTCGTTTTCGCTTTTTTCTTCGCTGCAGTTTTTGCCATCACCGACTCTCCCATAACTTTGGCACTTCCATACTGGTAAATTTCCCGGGCCACCGCTTCGATTTTCGATTGCTGGGGCCGATCCGCAGGATTCATTCGAAATTGGGCGTTGGGCGTTTTCCCGTTCCCCTAAAACACCCAAGCGTCCCACAGGGACGCTGCTACAGAAAGAAAAGGCCGCCGAAGCTTTCACCCCGGCGGCTCTTCTTAATTCTTAATTCTTCCTTCTTAATTTCTAACTCATCCCGAGCGCATCGAGTGTCGGCTCGTCAATCACCGCCGTCACCGTGATCCCATTATCTCTCTGATAGCCGGTGAGCGCTTCCCGGGTTAACGGCCCGATCAATCCATCGACCTCACCCTTGTAATAACCCATTTCCTGAAGGGCGGCCTGCACGTCCGCGATCACCTTGTCTGGCGGCTCGGCATGCTTGCCGGAATAGATCGGCGCGTCGTAAGCATAATACTCGTGGCCGGAATCGTAACCCCACGCCGGATACCAGTACCCATTGTTAAAGTAATAGTAACCGCCCGCGACTAGCTCCACCCGCTGGTAGTGCGAGTGATACCAGCCCCGATCGTGCCGTTCGGGATGGTAAGAGCGATAGACTTCGTACCGCGGTCCCGACCAGGTTTCGACACCCGGGAGCCGGAAGCCCGCGCTGAATGTCACCGCCGGCACCCTGTCCGGCTTGGGCTGCGCCCGAAAACTTGCGTGCTGCTGCCTGATCTGCTCGATCTTCTGCGGCTCCGGCCTCTTCTTCGCTCCGGCCGCGTTGGATTGGGCGACCGACGGAGCCACGCTGGCCGCGGGCGACGTTGCGGCCGGAGGAGTACTCGCGGTCACTGCTGGAGTGGTCGCCGGAGTCGTAGGCGCTACTGAAGTTGCGGGCGTCGTCTTAGCCGGGGGCGTTGTAGCAGCCACCGCCGGGGTGCTGGCCGGAGTCGTCGCAGCCGGGCTGGCCGCTGTCTTGGGAGCGGCGGGGGCGACACTTGGCGAAGTGTTCGCGGGAGGCGCTTTTTTCGAATTCTTGGCGTTGTGCTCTTGCTTCGTCGCGGGCGGCGTTACAGCGGGAGCGTTAGGGGCCGGTTGTTCCGCGTTCGTGCTTGGCGCGGCGGGAGGCGTCTCCTTCTTATTCTTTGGCGCCTTCTTTTCCTGCTTCGTCGCAGCCGGCTCCTTCACTGCCGGTTCGTTGGCGGCGGGCGGTTGAGCTGCTGCTGCCGGCTCCTTCACTTTCGGAGCTTCGGTCTTCGGCGCGGCTGGAGCCTCAGTTTTCGGCGCGTGCGGCGCTTTGGGCGGTTTGACTTCCGCGGGCGCCTTTTTGTCGGTTTTTTTGCCTGGTGGCTGCGATTCATCCGGCGAAGGCTGTTGGGCCATTACGGCTCCAGCCAGCGCCAGCGAAGCGACTATTAGTAAGTTGGTGAATTTTTTCATGGTGCTCTCTGTTGGTCGTCAGACGGACGCGATCTATTCAATGCCAGGGCGTTATTGCCCCGCCTGGAGCGATCGTCTTAACTCCTGTAAATCGCGCCAGGACCGCTACTTGGTTCCCTTCGCCCTCTTTTCAATTCGATATTCGGCGTTCGACGCTGGGCAGCCTACCCCGTCTTATTTACGGCGTTCGGCGTTTCCTTCCTCTCTTGCCCTCCGATTTCCTCTTTCCGCTTTCGCAACATTCGCTAAATCGCTCACTCGCCAGGTCGCTAAACGTATGCGTTCCATTCAGAGCCGCCTGTGATATGATCGGAAGCGAGAGCCGCTCCACCTATGAAAACACTCAAGTTTGTCGTGGAAAAACATCGGGATGGCTTCGTGGCGTATCCCCTGGGCTTGAAAGGCTCGGTGGTTGGCCAGGGCGACAGTTATGATTCCGCGCTGGCTGACGCAAGATCAGCGGCTGCCGTTCACATCGAGAGCTTCGGGAAAGAAGCCTTCGACGGTGAAGATGAAGTTATGGAGGCATTCATTGCCGAGGCTCCCCTGGCCACCGGATGAAGTTTCCTGTCGACGCCCCAAGTCGCAGGTTTTACGCGCCCTCCAGGTCCTCGGTTTCCAGATTGTGCGTGAACGCGAGCATATTTCGATGGTGCGAACCAACCTCGATGGCTCGCGCACTCCGCTCACGTTGCCGAATCACCCAACGTTGAAATCTTCAACTCTACGCACAATCTGCTCGCAAGCGGGCATCTCTCGGGCCGATTTCCTCGAGGCATATCGCCACGGCTAATATCCGTTTTCCCAACAATCGCTAAATCACTAAATCGTCCGTTCGCTAAATGATAGTCGCTTTCCGCTCTTCGCCTCCATCTCCGCCAACGGACGGAGCCGCCGTGGCGACCTCGCCCGACTGCCACTCGTCACATGTTCGCCACCGGACGAACCCGCCGTGTCCGCCGCTGGACGGACTCGCCGCGGAGAGGCGGGTCACTCGTCACACGTCACTGGCTGCGTCGCTAAATCACTAAATCGTCAGCTCGCCAAATGATAGCCGCATCGTGGAAACCTTTCCCCTCCCTGCTCGCTTTGTTATAAGGTCCCACTCCCCCTATGCCCTCCCGGAAATTAGCTCTCCCCGAGGCGGAACTCGGTGAAATGATCCGCGAGATTCGTGGTCAGCGCGTTATGCTTGATCTCGACCTGGCAAAGGTTTACGGCGTAGCGACGAAAGTTTTCAATCAAGCCGTGAAGCGGAACAAGGCTCGCTTCCCCGAAGACTTCATGTTTCGGCTCACCCGCGACGAAGCTGAAGGTGTCCTTCGTTCAAGGTCACAAAATGTGACCTTGAAACGTGGTCAGAACATCAAATACCTGCCCTACGTCTTCACCGAATACGGCGCTCTCATGGCGGCAAACATTCTCAACAGCCCGCGAGCAGTCGAGATGAGTATTTTTGTCGTCCGCGCCTTCGCCCGAATGCGCGAGACCTTGCGGGCTGCACCTGATCTGGCCAGGAAGCTGGCCGCGCTCGAGAAAGAGCTGACGGGGCGACTCGATGTTCACGAAACGGCCATCGTCGGAGTTCTTCAGAAAATAATGAAGATCCTGAATCCACCTCCCGGGCCGCCCCCGCCGGCAAAACCTCGCATTGGCTTCACCCCCTGATCCGATCCTTGCCTGCCAAGCCGAGGCCTCGCGCGAAGGCTGGTTACTGGCTGAGCCTCGCAGCCCCGCTTTCCGCTTTCCCCATCATTCGCTAAATCACTCACTCAGCAGCTCGCTAAATGAGTCGCTCTCCGATTCCCACCCATCCTCAATTCTCCATCCTCGCCCGACTGCCACTCGTCACATGTTCGCCACCGGACGCACCCGCCGTGTCCGCCGCTGGACGGACTCGCCGCGGAGAGGCGGGTCACTCGTCACTCGTCACTGGCTGCGTCGCCCTTCGCGCTTGACCCTCCGCGAATACTCGTCATGATGCTGGCTCGAATTTGGCTCTCTGGCTGCTAAATTCCCACATGCCCTCCTCTCTCAACATTCCCGCAGCGGTGAGGAAATCGACTCAGGCGCTGAACCACTTTGCTCGTCTTGCTGCCAGCGGTTCGCCCCGGGCTGAAATCAACAAGATGAAGGCGCTGAAACTTCTTTTCTTCGCCGATCGTTTTCACCTGCGAAAGTATGGCCGCACCGTGAGCGATTGCTCTTACTTCGCCATGGCCCGTGGACCCGTGGCGTCGGAAGCAAAGAGTGTCGCGGAGGAAAGCAACCGGCTTCCGCCCTCCTCGCGTGCCTACGCGCGGCGTTATGTCCGGCGGAAAGATGCTTATTGCTTCAGCTCCGCGGCTGAAGTCGATACCGCGGTCCTCTCCAAGACCGATATGGAAGCGCTCGATTTCGCCTGGCAAACGTTCGGGCACTACACGGAGTTCGAGCTCGTGGAAATCACTCACCGTTACCCGGAATGGCGGCGTCACGCCGCGAAGCTGCGGCAACCCGGTCACCGGCGCGTCGAGATCGATTACACCGATTTCTTCGCCGATCCGGTCGCCGGCTACAATGCTTGCCACGAGCTTTCCGCCCGCGATCGCAAGATCGCCCTGGAGCTTTTTGCGGATCAGCAGGCGTTCAATCAACGCTGGAGCTGAGCGTTGGTCCCCCCCGGGCATCGATTCCAAGCTGCGGCTGACTCTGCGCGAGGGCTCCGTTTATTACTTCACCGAGAGGTCGCTGACCTCGGCCTCGCCGCATTACTTCATCGTGGTCAACACCGAGCCGATCGCGCAACAGCTGCTCTTGCTTTCCGTGGTCACTTCCAAGGTTGAAGAGGTAAGACGCCGCCGGGCCGACTGCCTCGATACCCTGGTTGAGCTGTCTCCTGCCGTCTTTGACGTGCTTACCAGACCCTCCATTGTCGATTGCAACGCCTTAAAGACGATTCCTCTGGCCGAATTCAACGTCCGTTATGTTCGAGGCGAGATCGCCTGTTTCGGCAAAGACCTCCCCGTCGCGTTGCGCAAAGCGTTGCGGCGCTCGATCCACGCCAGCGTTATTCTCACTGATGAATTGAAAGCCCTCGTCGCCAGGCCGTAGTCGCCATTTGCGCCGAGATAAAAGAC
>JBAPMH010000139.1:0-1900 GCA_049278515.1 Chthoniobacterales bacterium | reverse complement strand
TAATCGCCATTCCAAGGAAATGGTGACGAAAACTATGCTCCCCTTCGCTATCCCAGCGATGGCCCAGGCTTTTCGGAAGAAGGTCGAAGCCAGTGGCGGCGACGTCCTGGGTGAGTGCACTCAGCTGGTCGTTGCGTTCCTTATACCAGGCGTCGATGGCGCTTTTTTCGGCGGTGTCATATTTGGTATTGAAGTCCGCAGGCTCGGAAGCGCCGAGTGCTTTTTTGATTTCCTCGCGCAGGAGACTGGTGTTGGTCGCTGATTTAAGGGCTTCAGGGGTGAGTTTGAGGCTGGGGAACTTGACGACCTCGGCTTTGTAGATGGCGTCGATGATGCTGCCGTTGTTTTTGAGGATGCCGTCGGCTTTCTCGATAAGCTTGTCGGCACTGCCGACGAGGGCGGCGCGTGCGCTCGCGTTGGTGCTGACAAATTTGAAGATTTCTACGCTATCGAGCTGGAAGAGAAAGGCGAGGAGGATGCCGCCGATGATCGTAAAGATGCGGGTGTGCATCTGGAACCATTGCTGGGCGCGGTTTTCGGCGGCGGTGAACCATTTCGTGAGGTTATCCACGTCCGCGGTAACGTGCACTGCCACCGCCTTGAATGAAGTTTGGGCTGCATTGATTGCCTTGCCAATGCTTTCCTTCTCCTCGGGACCCCCAAGCTTGCCTGCAACATTCAAGAGCCCGGAGAAAGCTTCCTCAACCTTCACAACATCGGTATGCGGGATGCCAATCTTCTCGATAAGTTGTTTTGCAAGGGTTCCCAGGTCCGTCTCCGTGGGTGCCGCCGCCGAAGCGGAAGCAGCGGCCGGTGCGGCTGGGGCGGTGGCGCTGATTTTTTTGAGCAGGTCGTAAATTTCGCCGGGACGAATGTCTTTAGCGAGGTGCATGCCGTTGAAAGGGCTCCACCAACTCCACGGCGACTTCTGGTCGGGGGTGGTGTGCTCGCCGACCGTTTTTGTTGTTATAGCCGAGTCGGACAGGCGCGGGTCGCTAAGGACGCGCTCGGCGAGAGCATAGGCATCCGCACCAATCTCCGGGTGAATGCTTTGAAATGTTAGAGCCAGCGCGTTACCCAGATTTTTCCCGCGCAGCGCGAAGGCGGAGGACAACATCTGGACAAGAATGGTGACGAGGAGGCTGGCGGAGAGCAGGATGACAACGAAGGCTATGAGGGTATCGAGGCTTTGGAGCATACGGTGCTTTCTTTGATATGGATTATGGGTTCCCGAAACGACGGTGGCATGGCCACCTCGTCCAAAGTGTTAGTGAAGTGCGTGCCAGCAAACTCATGGAAATAGCTGGCGAAGTTCATGGATGCATGGGTGTGGGCGCGGGCGTGGGGGTGGATGATGCCGCCGCCTGGGAAGTTTGAAGCGTAGGGAAAAAAAGGGCTGCGACACCGGCACAAAAGATAAGAATCTGTTCGCAGCTGTCTTGAATCTCCAACGGACCGGCTTCCAGCAGAACTTTTTTCCAGAGCGGATCGCCGATCGTCTGGGTGGTGATGCCGATGCGAAGCGATGCGTCGGGTGCGGGAGCGGAGTAAGAGGAAGTTGTCATGCGCAGTTCATGGAGGGCACCTTCAGTGCTTTGTGGGAGCGGTGGCGGTCGTGGTGGTGCTGGTGTCGCCCTTGGCGTCCTTCAAGTCTTGGAGATCGGGGATTTTGCCGGCCAGGACGTCGTCGAGGACTTTGAGGTTCTTGACGCACTTGTAATAGAGCGTCTCGCCATCGGGGGTAAGGCGGTCGGAGCGCGGGATGCCGTGGCCTGCTGTCTCGGGGACGGGAGTGGGGTCGACGATGTATTTGCCAGAGTCCTCTGGTTTTTCGATGAAGCTCATCCCGGCCTGATGGAAGTAGAAGGCGGCTTCGGCGGCCTGGATGGCGGTGTAGGCT
>JBAPMH010000138.1:0-3251 GCA_049278515.1 Chthoniobacterales bacterium | reverse complement strand
CTGATCGGGGCACAAAGGCCCCTCCCACTTTGAAATAATGAAGCGCGTCTTCTTTATCGTCGGCCCGACCGCGGTTGGAAAATCGCAGATCGCGGCCGAAGTGGCCCGGCGCCTTGGCGCGGAAGTTCTCAGCGCCGACGCCTTCCAAATCTATCGCGGACTGGACATGCTTACGGCGAAACCGGATCGCGAAACGCTAGCCAAGGCGCCTCATCATTTGATCGGGGCGGTGCCGCTCAGCGAGGAGATGAACGCGGAGAAATTTCGTGAGGCCGCGAAGAAGATCGTCGCCGGTGGGAAACCGCTTATCGTCGCCGGCGGAACCGGCCTCTACATCAAGGCGCTGACGCATGGCCTCGCCGCGTTGCCCGCCGCCTCTCCGCTTCTGCGCGAAAAACTCGAGCGAACCACCAGCGAAGAATTGTTCCGGAGCCTGCGCGCACTTGATCCCGCCGGCGCCGGGAAAATCGACCGGCAGAATCGACGCCGGCTGATCAGGGCGGTGGAGGTTTGCCTGTTGACCGGAAAACCATTCTCCGGACAACGAACGGAATGGAGCGAGACGCCCCCTGCAGACGGCGTTCTGATTGAGCGCGATCGAGCCGAGCTCTACGCGCGAATCAATCGCCGCGTGGCGGAAATGTTCTCGGGCGGCGTTGTCGAAGAGGTGCGCCGTGCGAAAAGTATCGGCCCGACCGCGGCCCAGACTCTCGGCCTTCGCGAAATTTTCTCTCTTATTGCCGGCGAAATCTCGGAGGTGGAATGCATCACGAAAATCCAGCAGGCCAGCCGGCGTTACGCGAAAAGGCAGTTGACCTGGTTTCGCGGCCAAACTAATTTTCCCTCGCTGAATCTTTCCGCGCACGATCCTGCTGAAGCCGTCGAGTTCATCTCGCGAAGTGCGTCGCGCGTTCTCACCCCCGGATGATCGAAGTTAGTCCGAAGAAAAAACAGGAACGCGCGGTCCTGATCGGCCTCGAACAAGAGGGCGTCTCGAAGTGGGACCTGCGGGATTCCATGGAAGAATTGCGCGAGCTGGCCAACTCGGCCGGCGCCGAAGTCGTCAGCACAGTGACGCAAAAATTGCAGAAGCCGACAGCTCCTTACTATATCGGGCGCGGCAAAGCGGAGCTGATCAAGGAATCGTTCCGGGACCAGCAGGTGACCTCCGTTATTTTCGACGACGAGCTTTCGCCCGCGCAGGGGCGGAACCTCGAGGACTTGCTCTCCCGCAAAGTGCTCGATCGGACCCAGCTTATTCTCGATATTTTTGCGCAACGCGCGCGCAGCCGCGAAGGGCGGCTGCAAATCGAGCTGGCGCAATTGCAATACCTGCTCCCGCGCCTGACCCGAATGTGGAGCCATCTCTCGCGGCAGACTGGCGGCATCGGCACGCGCGGGCCGGGCGAGACCCAGCTCGAGGTGGATCGCCGGCGGGTGCAGGAGCGGATCGCCCGGCTCGAGCGCGAGTTGGAAGGTGTGCGCAAAGTTCGTTCGGTCCAGCGCCAGGGAAGAAAACGCCATCAATGGCCGGTTGCCGCCGTGGTCGGATATACGAACGCGGGGAAATCGACTTTGCTGAACCTGCTGACCGGCGCGGACGTCGTGGCCGAGAACAAACTCTTTGCCACGCTTGATCCCACCACGCGCAATCTGACCCTGCCGAACCGGCAGCGTCTCTTGCTCACCGATACCGTTGGCTTTCTGCGCAAATTGCCTCACACCCTGATCGAGTCTTTCAAGGCGACCCTCGAAGAAGTCAGCGAGGCCGATCTGTTGATCCACGTGGTCGATCTCAGCCACCCGCGAGTGGATGAGCACATCGAAGCGGTGAACACCGTGATCAAGGAACTCGGCGCCTTCGGAAAACAAACACTAATGGTCTTCAACAAGATCGATCGGCTCGAGAACGATGAGCTGGTCGAGGTTTACACGAAGAAATTTCCTGGCAGCGTCGCGATCTCTGCCCGAAGAGGAATCGGCGTCTCCGGTTTGGTCCAGGCGCTGCAGGATGAACTCGGCGCGTGGCGGTTGCGCTCGCATTTCCGCATCCCGCTTTCGGAAGCGGGATTGATCGCGGAAATTCATCGCGTCGGGCACGTCCTCGAGTTGCGTTACGAAGGCGAATTTGCGGTGGTCGTCGCGCACATGCCACCGCAGCTTCAGCAAAAGCTTGCCGCGTTTGCGGTCTAAGGTCGCCTTTATGACGGTTAGGGAACGCGTTGCGGCGTTGGTGAAAGCGCTCCCCAAGGTTTATCCGAACGCGCATTGCGAGCTCGATTTCCGGAATCCGCTCGAGTTGCTGGTCGCGACGATTCTGTCGGCGCAATGCACCGACAAACGAGTGAATGCGGTTACGCCGGCCTTGTTCGCGAAGTACCGGACTGCGGCCGATTATGCGAAGGCGGCGCCCGCCACGATGGAAAAAATGATTCGGACCACCGGATTTTTTCGGAGCAAAACGAAGAGCGTGCGGGGCGCCGCAGCGGCCATCGTGGCCCATCATGGCGGCCAGGTGCCCGACACGATGGAGCAGCTACACGGTCTTCCCGGAGTGGGACGGAAAACGGCAAATGTCGTTCTCGGCAACGCCTTTCACAAAGACGAGGGGATCGTGGTGGACACCCATGTGATAAGGCTGTCGCATCGTTTCAAGATCACCCGCCAGACCGACGCGGAAAAAATCGAGCAGGACCTGATGAAGCTGGTCCCGAAGGAGCATTGGACGAACTGGAGCCATTGGCTGATCTGGCATGGCCGCCGCCGCTGTTTCGCGCGGAAACCGGACTGTCATCGCTGCGAAATTTTTCAGCTCTGCCCGAGCGGGAAGGCATTTATTCGTGCGGGCGAAACCCTCGCGCCGCCGGACTAGCCGCCTTATTTCTTCGTCGTCTTCTTCAGTTCTTCGACTTCTTCTTGGGCGCCCTCCGCTTTTTGGCGAAGCTTTTCGAATTCCCTTTCGAGCGCCTTGAGTTCGTCGTCGGAAAGTTTTTCCAGATCGACCAGCTTGTTCCGCGCGGGACCGAGGGCGCGGATCAACTCATCGAGTTTCAGATGCACCGCTTTCGCGTCGCGGTTTTGGGTGTTTTGAATCAGGAACACCATCAGGAAGGTAACGATCGTTGTCCCGGTATTGATGATGAGCTGCCAGGTATCGGAGTAATGGAAGGTCGGCCCGGTCACTGCCCAGACGACGATAACGAGCAGCGCGATTACGAAAGCCCAGGCGGTGCCGAGAATGTTGGACGTCT
>JBAPMH010000137.1:0-3886 GCA_049278515.1 Chthoniobacterales bacterium | reverse complement strand
GGAGAATTCGCAAGTAACCGCCAGGCCGGAAAGCAGACCGGCCCAGACACATTTTTTGGGAGTAGCGCCGCCGGTGTCAAAGAGCAGGCAAAAAGCGAAATAGACGACGACGGCCACGAACACGTGGGAGAAAAACAGCAGGCTATAAAGAAAGAGCGGCGTCGCGAACAGGACCGTCGCGAGCGAGAATTCATCTGCTTTTTTCCGGTGGAACCAAAGCGCGAGGAGAAAAAGCGGAAGCGTCCCAATCAGCAGGCGCATGACAAACCAGCTTGTTCGGATGTTTGAGGGATTGGGCGGTCCAACAAAGACTCGGGTCAGCGCGTAAAAGGGCGCGGCCAAAACGGCGGTGCCGGGCGCTTTGTTCGAATAGAGCGCTTCGCCCACCCGGGCGGTATCCACATTTTTCCCAATCAAACTCTCCGTCCAGGAGATCTCAAACGAGCGATGTTCGATCAGGGACGCGGCCGTTGCCCAGCGGGTCAACTCATTGGCCGATCCGCCATGCGGAAACATCGGCAGGAGATATACGGCGAGGAAAACGAAGAGGCAGAGAATTGAAAACCGCGCGGACAATCGTGGCATGTCGGGACGGTAGTAAGAGTCGAGATGGTGGAGATCTACAACCTCAATTAAGCGGCGCCCCTGTGCGAACCCGTCGCAGGACTAGTGCCGAGGCTCGGTCATCACCTGGATCGAAACGACCCGGCCGCCGGTGAAGGTGACCGTCTTCGACGGATAAGCGACCCGCGGTGAAATGTAGGAATAGAAAAACGGATCGTACCAGGGATTGCCGATGATCGCGTAATGGTGGCCGTGGTGATGATGAAATACCGCACCGCCGCCAAAGTAACCGCCGTATCCGAACGGCCCGTAGGGATACGGGTAGGGCGAGTTCGCGTAATAGTAATCGTTGTAAATCCAGGTCTCGACGGCATGCCCGCGCGCTACGCCTGTTGCCTTTTGATCGGGCGTGCCCCAGGCCAGATAAACCGCGTCCATTCCCATGCCCTCCCGGATTTTTCCAACTTTGACCAGATCCTGGTCGCGAGGCGAAAGCCTCTGGAAGATCTCGGGGTGATCGGTGATACGCTGTTCCGGCGTGGCACAACCGGAGAAAAACAACGCGCTGGCGGAAAGCGAAAGTGTCAGCGCCCACAGAGAAATTTGACGCTTCATGTTGAAAATCATACGGCGGTCCTTTGTTCAGTCAATCAGCTGCCATCTTGATTCAACCCGGCCGCGACCGTAACGTTGCGGTTCCATGGAGGATCGATTCGGCCATCGCATTTCCTATCTGCGGGTGTCGATCACCGACCGTTGCAACGAGCGCTGCACCTATTGCATGCCGCGGGAATTACAGGAGTGGCTCGCGCGCGAGGATGTCCTCACCTACGAGGAAACGCTCCGGTTGATCCGGATCGCGGCGGAGCTGGGGGTGACGAAGGTGCGGATTACCGGCGGCGAACCGCTCACGCGCCGGGACGTGCTTGGCTTCTTTCAGCAGCTGCAGTCGATTTCCGCTATCAATGACGTTGGTATCTCCACGAATGGAACGTTGCTCGGGCGTTCCTGTAGCCGTCGCCCTGTGGGCGACGAGAGATTGACATCGCACCGGCTCTCTCGCGCTTCGCATAGCGAAGCGGCTACAGAAGAAAACACCATGGCCCAGGCCCTGCGCGACGCCGGCGTCCATTCCGTCAATATCTCGCTCGACACTCTCGACCGCGAGGCCTACGCGCAAACGACGGGCCGTGATTTCTTGCCGCAGGTTCTCGAGGGAATTGAGGCCGCGACCGCCGCCGGGTTTCTCCTCATCAAACTGAATTGCGTCCTGATGCGCGGCCGGAACGAAGACCAGTTCGGGCCGCTCGTGGAATTCGCCGCGGCGCGCAATCTCATTCTGCGCTTCATCGAGTTGATGCCGGTGAGCCACAGCGATGTTCTCGACGAAAGCAATTTCCTCCCGGTGGCCGAGGCGCGCCGGTCGCTCGAATCGCGCTACGGCCCGCTGATTCCCGAGCCGGCGTTCCGCACGAACGGACCGTCGACCTATTACAAGATTGCCGGACGGGACCAGCGCATCGGCTTCATCGGCGCGATGACCAACCTTCATTTCTGCGAAAGCTGCAACAAGCTGCGGTTGACCTGTGACGGAAAACTGCGGCCCTGCCTCGGCAGTTATCTCGAGTTCGATATTATGAAAGTGATGCGGGCCGGCGCGAGCGATGCCGAGCTGAAGCGTTTCTTTCTGGATGTCGTCGAACGCAAACCGGAGCAGCACGATTTCCGCGAAAACTATTTGCCGGGCCGAATGATGGTGGCAATCGGAGGATGAGTGGGAAAGTGACGGGTGACGAGTGACGAGTGACGTGAAGAAGAAAAGTCTAAGTCACATCGGTGGCGATCACCGGGCGAAGATGGTGGATGTTTCGGCCAAGCCGCTGAGCGCGCGGACGGCTATCGCGATGGGACGTATCACGCTCGCAAAAGAGACCGTGGCGCTGGTGCGCAAGAACGAGATTTCGAAGGGCGATGTCATCGCGACAGCGCGGCTCGCCGGTATCCAGGCCGCGAAACGGACCGCGCACCTGATTCCGCTTTGCCATACCATCCCGCTCAGCGAAGTAAAGATCGACATCGACTTGTCAAAGAATGGAGCGGAGGTCACCTGCACCGCGCGCACCGTCGCTCAAACGGGTGTCGAGATGGAAGCGTTGACCGGCGTGTCGGTCGCGCTCCTCACCATCTACGACATGTGCAAGGCGGTGGATAAGGAGATGGTGATCAGCGAGGTACGGTTGGTCGAAAAAACAAAGCGGCCCGTGAGTCGTTGCGAATGACGAAGCACGAATGACGAAGGACGAAGGAATGACGAAATCTGAAGCCAGAAACCAGAACCGCGCGATTCCTTGTTCATTCGTGCTTCGTCATTGTTTCGTCATTCGTCATTCGTCATTCGTCATTTTGCTCTCCTGACCCAATGCAAATCACCGTTGGCATCATCACCATCTCCGATCGCGCGACCTCTGGTGAGTACGACGACCTCGGCGGGCCGGCGGTGAAGGAAGCGGCGGAAAAACAGGGCTGGCAAGTGCTGAGCGAAGCAGTTGTGCCCGACGATGCGGCCCGAATCCAGGAAACGATCCGCGCGTTTTCGAACCAGGGGTGCGGCCTGATTCTGACAACCGGCGGGACCGGCGTCGCCGAGCGCGACGTAACGCCGGAAGCTATTCGTGCCATTATGCGCGTGGAGATCCCGGGTTTCGGCGAAACGATGCGGCGGGAGTCGATCAAAATTACGCCGAACGCGATTCTGTCGCGCAGTCTTGCCGCGATCGTTGATCGCTCGCTCGTAATCGCCCTGCCAGGGAAGCCCTCGGGCGCGGTGGAATGTCTTGGCTTCGTTCTGGGCGCGATTCCGCATGCCGTCGCCCTCGCCCAACGAGTGCCGACATCGTGTTAGCTTTCGACCTCAGTCCGGAAAAGTCAGGAGCCGCATGAACTGCTTTCCTTTTTCCGTGAGATGGGCGCTTCCGCCGCGGCCCGACAGGCGCTCGTTCGTAAGAAGGCCCGAATTGATTCCGCCCGGTTTCAGATAGGAAAGCTCCGGTTCTGAAACCGGCTTTGGGTTGGACTTGATTGAGAGCGGAACCCCGGCGCGATTAAACGAAACTTCCCAGCTTCCCTGTTCTCCCTCTGGTTTTTGCCGGACCATCCACGGGTAGAGCTTGGGCAGGTCGAAGTTTTTCGAAGCCGGCAGGAGCACGCGATAAAGCGGTTCCTCCTCTGCCAGGAATTGCGGGATGGTCAGGCCCGGCTGTTTTTGAAGGGCGAGATAGAGACGGGCGATATCGAGTCCGGACAGATTCAGGCCGTTGTAGAG
>JBAPMH010000136.1:0-2735 GCA_049278515.1 Chthoniobacterales bacterium | reverse complement strand
ATCGAGCGGCGGAGCGCTCGATCCACCCTTAGACGGCCAAAAAATGTTCGTCCGCGGCCAGCCGGCTGGATGTGTCAGTTTCGGGGAAAAATTTACACAAGTGTTAACGAAAGTTACACATTTTTGGGCATCTGGAAGCCCTTGCCTAGGAGAGATTTGTCCGGCATCCCGATTGCTCAAATTATTGGCACAACCTTAAAACTCTATGTTGCTACAAAAAACTCTGCACATGAATCAATCGCTCGAAGAGTGCAAGACACGCCTCGCGAGCATTCAATCGTATCGGCGCCAGTTCGTCATGGTGACGAAGGCGACCGTGACTTCGTCGAAAACGGTTGATTTCAGTTTTCGCGGGCCGTTGGGCTTTGAAGCGCGCACGGTCCTGCTGGCGGTGGAGAGCGATTCTCCGGATACGTTCGCTTTCGAGTCGACGGGCGGAAATCTCGATGTGATGGGCCTTGCGGAATTCACCGAGATCCGGCCCAACTGCACCGAAGTGACCCTCGCACTTCATTACGAGATCAAGAACAGACTCTTTGCCTGGCTTGATCGCCGGTTCCATTTTGTGGATGCATTCGTGACCTCGGAGTTGCGAAGCATTCGCGCCCATTTCGAAGGGATCGCAGCGCCTGTCGTGGAGCGCACGCCGATGCTTTCGATGTTCGAGACAGCAACGGCATAGAGGGACTGCTGTTTCAAACAAAGCGCACGAATTCGGGGGACTTCGTGCGCTTTACTTTGTACGGATGTCGCGCTGAGAATAGCCCAGCGCTTTAGCGCTGAGACCCTTTATCATTCCCGCTCATGAGTCCCGTCAGGGACGAAAGAGGCGGTCTGCCGTCCCTGACAGGGACTTGATTCATTTAGCAGGATCCAACCCAGCGCTGAAGCGCTGGGCTATTCTCGGCGGAAGGGTGGCTAGCCGATTCGCACCGCGTGGGTTTTGTCGAGCCGGAGGATTTGGCCCGGTTTTAAATCGAGCGCTGCTTTTGGATCCGTGAGTTTGACTCCGTCCAGCTGGACGCTGCCTTGTTCGACCAGTCTCCGCGCTTCCCCGCCTGACTTAGAAATAGTGAAGGCCGTGAAGTAGGCGCCTTTGACGATCGACAGCAGATCCCCTTTTTGTCCTTGAAACGTTGGCAGGTCGGCGTCTTCAAGCCGCTTCTCGCTGAAGCGGGCGTTCCAATCCTCGAGCATCTTCACGGCAGCGGCGGGGGAGTGAGACGTTTCCACGATCGCGGAAGCGAGATGCTTCTTCGCCTCGAGCGGATGCGCTGAAGAATCCAACGGTTGGCCGAGGAGCAGCGGATAATAGCGCGCCATCAGTTCGTCCGAAATGCTCATCAGTTTGCCGAACATTTCCGAGGGCGACTCGGTCAGGCCGACATAATTGCCGAGGCTCTTGCTCATCTTCATCGAACCGTCGAGGCCTTCCAGGAGGGGCAACACCATAACAACCTGCTGGGGCTGGCCTTCGTGTTTCTGAAAATCGCGGCCGACCAGACAATTGAAAAGTTGGTCGGTCCCGCCCAGCTCGACATCGGCTTCAACCATCACCGAATCCCACCCCTGCATAATGGGATATTGGATTTCGTGGGCGTGAATGGGATGTCCTTCGTCGATCCGATTCCGGAAATCCTCGCGTTGTAACAGCTGTTGCACAGTCACCATGCTGTTGAGGCGGAGGACGTCCTCGAATCCCATTTTGGCGTGCCAGTCGCCGTTAGCTACGAGCCGGGTCCGGGCGGGATCGAGGACCTTGAATGCCTGGGCGCGATAGGTTTCAGCATTTGCCTGGACTTGCTCGCGGGTGAGTTGGGGGCGGGTCGCCGAGCGACCACTGGGATCGCCGATCATCGAGGTAAAATCCCCGATGATCAGGATCGCTTCGTGGCCGAGGTCCTGGAATTGACGGAGCTTCCGAAGGATTATCGCGTGCCCGAGATGCAAATCGGGACTGGTAGGGTCGACGCCCAATTTGATCCGGAGCGGCCGGCCCAACGCCAGTTTTTGCCGGAGCTCCGCTTCGCTGATGACCTGGGTGGCGCCCTGCTTGAGAATGGAAAGAGCTTCGTCCGGTTGCATATGCCGCGAGACAATGCAGTAGCGGACTACTTGCTCTTGTTCAACAATTCCCGCACCTGCTCGATGGTGAGCGGTTTGTTTTTGAGGGCCTTCTGGCTTTTGCCCTCGACGAGGAATGGACGATTACCGGCAAACTGGCGTGTCGGACTGGTCGTTCCACTTTCAGGCGCGACCTGAACCTGCACGGCGGGAGGTCGAATTGTCTTGTCGGTCGCGGTCAGGCGTGAACGTGACGAGAGATCGGCGACCGAGTTGCCGGCGGGAGAGGGGCGGGCGGGAATTTCTTTTGAAGCGACAGCGCGCTGGTCGGGAAATGCTTTGGTTGGCGACTTCTCCCGGAACGAAAAACTTGGAGACGAGACTCGCTTGTCGGGGAGGGCGGCGTTGGGAGTCTGGAACTGCTTAATCTCCGCTGGATTTTTCAGAGAAGTATTCGGCTTCAGAAGCCGATCGATCAATTTGCTCTCCTGCTCCTGCGCGAAAAGCTCGCAGGGACAGAGCAGCAACGTCAGGAGGGGAACCATCAACCGCACGCCGCTGAACGTGGCGAAGTTCGCTCTCGCTTGTAAAGCAAATTGTCCGCCGCTGTAGTAGCGGCATCCGTCACCCCTTGCAGGGGTTTGATCGGTCGTTGCTGGGTCGTCCCGGAG
>JBAPMH010000135.1:0-3744 GCA_049278515.1 Chthoniobacterales bacterium | reverse complement strand
CTTCACAGAAGCGCCACTACAATACGCGACAGGAAAAAACACGAAAGCGCCCCTCCTTGTGAGAGACGCTCGCTCGAGTAGCTTGCAGAGCCTGACATGAAAACAATTTTCTTTCCCGTGCTCGGCTTTGCCATTCTGGCCGGCTCAACTGCGTTCGGCGGTTCTCAAAAAAATGTTTTCCCAAACCCGCCCCTGGGGAATTACGACATCCGCGCAGATCGCGATCCGCAAATCACAGGCGCTTTTGCGGAATATCGGAAGGCAGCCGGACTGACAGGTTGTGAGGCGGTGTCGGCGGCAGCGCAGTTACTGCGGCAGGGCCGGATGGATCTTGCGGCGCGGCTGCCCGGCTTGTCCATCGAAAGAAACCAATTCGGAACGACTCCGGAAATTGTCCAGGTGAACGGTGTGGCGGGCGGGTTGACTGCGCCCTCCACGGACGCGCGCGAACCGATCGCGCGGCGCTTCTTGGTGGAAGACGCGGCCCTCTACGGCCTGACGCCCGCGCAAGCGCGGCAGCTCCAGGTCGTGGCCGACTACACCAACCCGGCCGGCAATTTATCCTGGGTCGAGTACGAACAGCACGTCAACGGTATCCCAGTTTTCCAAGGCTTCTGGCGCGCCGGCCTAACGAATGACGGACGGATCTGGCGGACCACCAGTAACCTCGCCGCCGGCCTCGATTACACCCAACTGCCGGCCGGAGCAAAGCTGACACCCACTGCCGCGGCAATCGCGGCGGCCGCGAGCATCGGCGTCAAAGTCGATGCCGGCGAGCTTCGCCCGCTGCCGCCCCAGGACGGGAATCAACTGACCAGACTAACCCGGGGACCATTCACCGAAGAGATCAAGGTCGAGCTCATGTATTTCTCCGGCGAGCCGGGTCTGGCTACCCTGGCTTATTCGATGGTTTTGTGGGGACCGCACGAAGCCTATTGGATACTCGTCGACGCCGATGACGGCCGCCTCCTTTGGCGCAAGAACATCACCGCCGAGCAAACCCAAAGCGTGACCTATTCGGTCTATGACAACGACAGCCCGGCGCCGCTCTCTCCCACCAACGCGTTCCCGGGTTCCGGAATTCAAGGCGCCCCGATCTCGCGCGCCACCATTACCAACATCAGCGAATTGCCGGCCTTCGATAATCTTGGCTGGATTACCGATGGCGCCGGCAACGCAGTGACCACGGGGAACAACGTCGATGCCGGTCTCGACATCGACGGAACAAACGGCATCGACGCGAACGGGCGGGCCACCGGCGCCGGCCGCGTTTTCGATTTCCCCTATGCGCCCGGCGGCACGCCCGGGGAAGAACCGCCGACGGGCACGAATTACCGAATGGGGATCGTGACCAACCTGTTCTTCTGGTCGAACCGGTATCACGACCGCTTGTATCAGCTTGGGTTCACGGAACAGGCGCGCAATTTTCAGAACAACAACTTCGGCCGGGGCGGCCTGGCGGCGGATTTCGTTCGCGCGGAAGCGCAAGACTCGTCGGGCACCAACAGCGCTAATTTCTCTACGCCCGGGGACGGCAGCCAGCCGCGGATGCAGATGTTCATTTTCGACGCGCCCACGCCCGATCGCGACACTTCGATCGACGCGAATGTGTTTTTGCACGAGCTCACCCACGGCGTGTCGAACCGGTTGCACTCCAATGCCTCGGGTCTGACCACAACCATGTCCGGCGGGATGGGTGAAGGCTGGGGCGACTACTACGCCTTTAGCCTGCTCTCCTCCGCCGATGAAGATGTAAACGGCCTCTACGCCATGGGCGGATACTCGACGCTCAATTTCACGCGACCCGGCGTCGGCACCACCGGAACCGACAATTATTACTATGGCATCCGGCGTTTTCCTTACGCGGTGAAGACTACTGTCGGCGGCCCGACTGCCCTGCGGCCCGGCCAGCCCCACAACCCGCTGACTTTTGCCGACATGGATGTGGCCCTCAATGTCATCAACGACGGCGCCTACAATCCGAGCCCTTCCGTTATCATTACTCCCAACGAGGTCCATCGGATCGGTGAAATCTGGTGCCTGCTGCTGTTGGAAATGCGGGCCCGCATCATTCAACGGCTCGGCTGGGCCACGGGGAACCAGCGCGCCCTCCAGCTTGCCACCGACGCGATGAAGCTCGATCCAATTAATCCAACGGTGCTCCAGGCGCGGGACGCCCTCCTGGCCGCCACCTGTGCGGGAGCGAGCGGCGCAAACCCGCAGGGGTCGGGCACCGCCACGGACGAGCTGGATATTTGGGCCGGGTTTGCCACTCGCGGCGCGGGCCTGAGCGCGAGAGCTACCGGAGGCACCACCATTGCCAGCGACATTATTGAAGCGTTCGACGTTCCCAACCTCAACCTCAACGCCGTCACCTTTACCGACACCACCGGCAACTCCAATGGCTTCGCCGATCCGGGTGAAACGATTGCCCTCACCGTTCCCCTGGCGAACCCGTTCTGCGGCACGGACGCGGGCTCCGCGACGGCGGCCGTTTCCGGCGGCGGCTCCGCCAGCTATGGTACGATCGCAGCCGGGACCGTTGTTTCGAAAACTATCTCCTACACCGTTCCGGCGAACACACCTTGCGGCACGCTCCTGAACATTCCGATTAATATCGACAGCACCATTGGCCCAGTGACCAGGAGCTTCACCCTTCTTGTCGGCCAGCCGGCTTTCAGTTTGACCCAGCCATTCGATGGAGTGACGGCACCCGCGCTCCCCGCCGGGTGGACGACGGCGCACACGGGCGCACTCGCCGATTGGGTAACTTCAGCGACTAATCCGAGCAGCCCGCCTAACGATGCGTTCTCGAACGAAGTCCCGAGCGCCGCTTCCAGCGAACTGGTCACACCGGACATCCCGATCAGTTCCGCGAACGCTCAGCTCACCTTCCGGAACCTCTACAATCTTCAAACGGGCCCCGTGACGGCGTTCGACGGAATGGTGTTGGAGATTTCGATCCCCAGCGTGGCCGGCGGCGCGTTCCAGGACATCCTCGCGGCCGGCGGAAGTTTTCCCGATGGGGGGAACGGTTACAACAAGGCCATCAGCGCCGCCTCCAATCCGCTGAACGGACGCCAATGCTGGAGCGGCTTGTCTGCCGGTACAACCGCCGCTCCTGCTTACGTCACCACCGCGGTCAACCTGCCGGCGTCGGCCAGCGGCCAGAACATCAAACTGAAATGGCGGCGCGGCGACGACAGCAGCGTCATCGCCGCGGGGCTGGCGGGCGCACGGATCGATGATGTCCAGGTAGCGGCGAGCTTCTCCTGCTCTCCTTTCGGGCCCACTCCAACACCTACAGCTACACCTACCGTTACTCCTCCCGCGACGCCGACAGTTACTCCTTCGGCGACGCCCGTTCCAACCTCAACCCCCGTCCCGACCGCAACCGCCGTTCCTACGGCCACACCTACGCCGTCTTCCACGCCCTCTTCAGTTCAGGCGTTGAACATCGCGACGCGGATGCGGGTCGAATCCGGCGACAACGTTCTGATCGGCGGTTTTATCATCACCGGGAACGCCTCCAAAGATGTGGCCGTGCGCGGCCTTGGACCTTCGCTTACCGGGCTCGGAATCAGCGACGCTCTCGCCGATCCCACCCTCGAGCTCCGGGACAGCAATGGCTTGGTGATCATTCCCAATGACAACTGGCAGGACGACTCCCTCCAGGCGGCCCAACTGACCGCGCTCGGCCTCGCGCCGACCAATGCGAAAGAGTCGGGACTGGTCGCTTCGCTC
>JBAPMH010000134.1:0-10242 GCA_049278515.1 Chthoniobacterales bacterium | reverse complement strand
GTATTGGAGGACGCCTTTAAGGAGCGAATCTATCGCCGGAATTAGATTGCTTGTCGTTTACAGCGGACAAATGTCCCTTGGCACCCACAGGCAACATTCCTGCGTTTGGGAGATTATCGCGTGCTATTCGATGTTGAAGGCGACGGGGTGCTGGTTCATCGTGTGCTGCACCGCAAGGACGCGTATGACTAAAGCCGCGCTCAAGAATTTTACGACGGAGATTGCCAGCAAACGCCGCGAGGTAACGCGTTTGCAGGAAGACCTCGGGCATCTGCTGGATCATCTCGCTGTGATTGAAGCGCGCGTGAAATGCGCGAATGGGAAGCGCTATTCGACCGCAGAGGTGAAACGCGCGCTTGGTATTTGAAGAAGAGCGATCCTCCAGATGAAAGCGGAGGTACGCAATTGAGCCGCGAAGATCCCAACTGGCCGCGTGCTTCGCAATGGCTGGCCCAACGAAGGTCGGGCCCGGCTGCCCTGTCTGTCCTCGGGATTCCGATGAACAGCGCCGGGACTCAGGGTCAATGCGAGCTGGCGCCCGCGGCGATTCGGCAGGCCCTTGATCGCTACGGCCTTTACGATCCTGGCGCCGGGATCGACCTGACCTCTTTGTCAGCCGCGGATTTCGGCGATGCGGTATTAACGGGTGGATCGGTCGAAGAAGTGTTCTTTCGCACCGTGCAGAGCATCAAGAAAGCGGCGGCTAATAGCGCCGCCACCGTGCTCCTGGGTGGGGATAGTGCGATGACTTACCCGGCGCTTCACGCGCTCAATCTCCCGTTCGCACGCTGCGGGCTCCTCACTTTCGATGCGCATTATGATGTGCGCGATCTCGAAGGCGGCCCTACGCCTGGCAACGCCATTCGCGCTTTGCTGCGCGCCGGACTGCCGGGATCGAACATTATCCAAATCGGGATTCAGCCCTTTGCTAATTCGGCGGCCTGCGCCCAGGTGGCCCACGACTCTTCGATCACAGTCCTTACGGCAGACGAAGCGCAGGCAAGGGGAATCGAGTCGGCTGTTTCCGATGCCCTGGAATTGCTCGCCGCGAAAACCGACGCCATCTATGTAAATCTGGACATGGACGTGCTCGACCGGGCGTTTGCGCCCGCTTGCGCCGGTTCCCGGCCCGGCGGCCTTCCGCCATGGATGTTGAGAAGAGCGGCCTATCTTTGCGGTGCCCATCCGTCGGTGCGGATCATCGATATTGTCGAGGTCGATCCGGCAAAAGACACCGCCGATTGCACGGTTCTGGCGGCAGCGTCGTTTTTTCTGGCTTTCGCCTCCGGTTTTGCCCAGAGGCTAAAGAGTTGAAAGCGATCGCCGTCCTCCACGCAGCCCAGCTCGTTACCCTGGCTGGTCCAAAGCGGACCAGAGTGGGGGATGAAATGGGAGAGCTGGCGATCTTGAGACACGGGGGAATGCTCGTTGAAGACGGGCAAATCGTGAAAACCGGCCCCTCGGATGAGATCGAGAAGGCGCTGCCGGCTGGAACGGAGATTGTGAATGCCCAGGGCAAAGTCGTGTTGCCGGGATTCGTGGATGCTCACGCCCATCCTGTTTTTGGCGGCAATCGTGTGGACGAATTTGAAATGCGGGCGCGCGGCGCCACCTACGAAGAAATCGCGTCCGGCGGAGGTGGGATTCGTTCGACGGTGCGCAAAACCCGGGCCGCGTCGGAGGATGAGCTTCTCTCCCAGGCCCAGAAGCATGCCCGTTGGTTTCTCCAGGGCGGGACCACAACAGTCGAAGCAAAGTCCGGCTATGGATTAACGGTGGACGACGAGTTGAAAATGCTGCGCGTGATTGCCCGTCTGAATCGAGAAACGCCGATCGAATTCGTCCCGACATTCCTCGGGGCCCACGCGATTCCAGACGAGTTTGAGAATGCCCCCGGACAGTATGTCGCGCTCGTTATCCACAAAATGCTGCCGCGGGTAGCCGAAGAACGCCTGGCCGAAAGCTGCGATATTTTCTGCGAGCGCGGTTATTTCGACCTCGCCGATTCGGAAAAGATTCTCAGGGCGGCCCAGGAGCACGGTCTTCGGCTGCGAATGCACGTCGATCAGCTCTCGAATTCCGGTGGAGCGTTTCTCGCGGCTCGGTTGCACGCGGCGACAGCGGATCACCTCGAGCAAGTGAACGCTGCCGAAATTACGGCGCTGGCCGAGGCAGGGGTTCAGCCGGTCCTGCTGCCGGGTTCGGTTTATGCCTTGGGTAAAACGCGTTATCCACCCGCGCGCGAGATGATCCAGGCCGGACTGGCGGTGGTTCTCGCCACCGATTTCAATCCGGGCTCGTCGCCGACCCCGTCGATGCCAATAGTATTATCGCTCGCGGCCACCCAGTTGAAGATGACGCCTGCCGAAAGTATTACGGCGGCGACAATTAACGCGGCCTACAGTCTGAATCGCGGTCACCAGATCGGCTCACTCGAACCCGGCAAGCTCGCAAATTTTGTTCTGCACGATTGCGGTGATTACCGGGAACTCGCCTACTATTTTGGAATCGCGCAGACCAACGCGGTGTATGTGCGTGGGGAAAAGGTGTTGTAGCCGGGATCGGTGATCCCGGCCATCAACATGGCTCGGCGGGCTGGAATCGCCGATCCCGGCGACAAGGCCATTGCGCCGGCTCCTTGCCGCCCGTAACGTCGCTGCGCAATGAAAGTGGAAGTCGAAACCGAACCGCAAGGCGTCTCGACCTTGCGGATAGAATTGCCACCGGAAGACGTGCGCAAGGAATGGGACGCTATCGCGAACAATTATGCGCGGCACGCCCGGATCCCTGGGTATCGGCCCGGGAAGGCGCCTCGCCCGGTGATCGAGAAGAAGTTCCGCAAGGAAATCCAGGACGAGCTAACCAAGGCGCTGGTTTCCAGGAGCTATCACGAGGCGATCGCGAAAAAGCAGTTGCGGGTCGTTTCTCTAACGGACGTCGGCGACGTGGAATTTGGCGAAGATCGTTCGATGCGCTTTCGCGCTACGGTTGTGACCGCCCCGGAATTCGAGCTGCCCGAATACAAAAATATCCCGGTGCAATTGCCCAACTCCGCGGTGAGTGAGGCCGACATCGATACCGCGATCGAACGTTTGCGCGACCAGGCCGCCGATTTCGTCGACGTCGCGGAGCGCGAGCTGGCCATGGGAGATTTCGCGGTTATCGATTTCACCGGCGCAATCGATGGCGTGCCGGTGAGCGAGATTGTGCCGGAAGCGAGCAAGAATCTACACGGCGGGAAGAAGTTCTGGCTGCATCTCGCTCCGGAGAATTTTCTTCCAAAATTCTGCGAGCAGATCGTGGGCATGAAGCCCGCCGATACCCGGAGCGTGCAGGTCCTCTTTCCCGCCGATTTTCCGGTCACCGAGCTCGCTGAGAAAAAAGCGGATTACGCGGTGACGCTAAACGAGATCAAGGAGAAGGTCCTGCCCGCGGTGGACGATGCGTTTGCGGCGAAGCTCATGCCGGGGAAGACGCTGGCCGATTTGCGACATACCATCGAGCATAATCTCGAACACGAGAAGGAGCATGAAATCGAACGGGTGAAGGAACAACAGGTCGTGAAGTTCCTGCACGAACACATCAGTTTCGACCTGCCGCCGAGCCTGCTGAAGGGGGAGACGCGCCGGGCGTTGAATGAATTGGTGCACCGGAACCGCGAACGGGGCATTCCGGACGAAATGCTCAAAGGCAAGGAGAAGGAGCTGATCGAAGGCGCCGGATCGCTCGCCGCGCACCGTTTGAAGACGAACTTCATTCTTCACCGGATCGCCGAACAGGAAAAGATCGAGGTGAGCCGGGAAGAGGTCGACGAACGCGTCCGGGAGCAGGCTTTGCACTACAACGTTTCGGTCGAAAAAATGAAGAAAGAATTTGAAGAAAAGGACCGGTTGAACGGCCTCGCGGAAGAGATCCTGCTGGGTAAGACTCTTGATTTCCTGAAGGCGAATGTTAGCGTGGAAATGTCCTCTGAAACCGCGGCGGCCGATGCGCCGACGGAATAAAAAATGACCGAAAATCTCTCTCAATCTGTCCTCATTCCGATGGTGGTCGAACAGACCGGCCGGGGCGAACGCAGTTACGATATCTACTCCCGTTTGCTCAAGGACCGGATCGTTTTTATCGGAACGCCGATCGACGATCACATCGCGAATCTGGTCATTGCCCAGCTCCTCTTTCTCCAGATGGAGGATGGGAAAAAGGACATCAACATTTACATCAACTCTCCGGGCGGCTCGGTGACGGCAGGACTTGCGATCTACGATACGATGCAATTCCTGACCTGCGATGTGACGACCTATTGCCTCGGCATGGCCGCCAGCATGGGCGCCGTCTTGCTTTGTGCCGGGACGAAGGGGAAGCGGTTCGCCCTTCCGAATTCAGATATCATGATCCATCAGGTGTCGGGTGGGGCCCAGGGACAGGCGAGCGATGTGGAGCGGCAGGTGGAGTACATGTTCAAGCTCAAGAAGCGCCTGATTAAGATTATCTCCCAGCACACCGGCAAACCGGAGGATCAGGTTCGGCTGGATTCCGACCGCGATTATTACATGTCGGCTGCGGAAGCGAAGGGGTATGGTCTGGTGGACGAGGTGATCAAATCTCGAAAAGAAGCGAAACTCCTGGATGGCACCTCCCCAGAGGGCTCGACGGCGATCGCAGAGGCGGCCTTGCCCCGGAAAGTCGAGGAATAAAAGCTGCTATTTTAGCCCCTTAACATGGCGCGCGCTTCCAACCTCACAATGTGCTCCTTCTGCGGCAAAAGCCACGCGGAGGTGCGCAAACTCATCGCGGGGCCAGGCGTTTACATCTGCGACAGCTGCATCAACGTTTGCAAGAGCATTCTGGACAAGGAATTGAACGAAGATGCGCGCCGGCAATCTTCCAATATTCGGGTCCCAAAACCGGCGGATATCCGCCACTCGCTCGATCAGTATGTCATTGGCCAGGATATCGCGAAGAAGACGTTATCCGTAGCCGTTCACAACCATTTCAAGCGGGTTCTGCAAAGTGCGACGCCCGCCGATACTTCCGCGGCCTTTCAACCCGATCCTTTCGCCGATGTTGAAATAGAGAAAAGCAACATCCTCCTCATCGGACCCACTGGATCCGGCAAGACGTTGCTGGCCAAGACGCTCGCCAAAATTCTCGATGTGCCCTTTTGCATCGCGGACGCCACCACCCTCACCGAAGCGGGCTATGTGGGCGAAGACGTCGAAAACATCATTCTGCGATTGCTCCAGAATGCCGATTACGATGTGAAACGCGCAGAGATCGGAATCGTTTATATCGATGAGATCGATAAGATTGGCCGGAAGACCGACAACGTCAGCATTACGCGCGACGTTTCAGGTGAAGGCGTTCAGCAGGCGCTCCTGAAAATCCTTGAAGGCAGTACCTGCAACGTTCCGCCGCAAGGCGGCCGGAAACATCCGCATCAGGAATATATCCAGGTCAATACGGAGAAGATTCTGTTTATCTGTGGCGGCGCGTTCGTCGGCCTCGACAAGATCGTGCAGAAGCGCATCGGCCAGCGAATGATGGGTTTCGGCAGTCCGACGCTCGAAGTCGAAGCCGCGCTGGCGAAAGAGGCGGTGCGGCACGTCGAGCCAGAAGATTTGCTCAGCTTCGGCATGATTCCGGAGTTCATCGGCCGTTTGCCTGTGATCAGTGCTCTCGACGCCCTGACGGAAGAAGAGATGGTCGCGATTCTGACCGACACCAAGAACGCGATGATCAAGCAATACACGAAATTGTTCTCGATGGAAGGCGTGCGGCTGAGCGTGACCAAGGACGCCCTGAAGGCGCTGGCGGCGCAGGCGGTCACCAAGGGGACCGGGGCGCGCGCTCTGCGATCGATGCTGGAGCGGATAATGCTCGAAATCATGTACGAAGTGCCGAGCCGCGAGGACATCGCGGAGGTGACGATCAATCGGGCCGTCGTCGAAGGGAAGAAGCTCCCACTGATTCGGAAGAAGCAGGACAAGGACGCGGCGTAGGCAAAGCGCGCCGCGGGCGCTTCAAGGAGGGGCGGTTTACAAACCGCCCTTTTTATTTGGTCGGCGGTTTGTAAACCGCCGCTCCTTGGCGACCTTTCGACGTCCATGCGCGTAGTCGTTATCAACACCGGCACCGAACTCCTGCTCGGTGACGTGTTAAATACGCATCTCTCCTTCATCGCTGGCGAAATCTTTCCTCTCGGTTTACGGATCGATCGGCAGGTGACTGTTCCAGACGGCACCGCGATCCGGGACGTTCTCACCGAGTCCCTGGACCAGGCGGAAATTATCTTCATCACGGGTGGTCTCGGACCCACGACGGACGACATCACCCGTGAAGTCTGTGCCGAACTTCTGGGATTGAAGCTAATCCACGACCCCGCCGTCATGAATGCCATCACGGCACGCGCCACTCGTCGCGGATTCCGTTTGACCGATCGGGTGGCGCGGCAGGCCAATGTGCCGGAGGGCGCGACGGTTTTGCCGAATGAGAATGGGAGCGCGCCCGGTTTGTATTTTCCCGCAGGAGGAGGCCCCGGGAAGCGATGGCCCCACCTGTTCCTGCTGCCCGGCCCCCCGCGTGAGTTGCGACCCATGTTCCTGAAATCAGTGCGGCCAATTCTGGACGCAATTATTCCTCTTCGACCAGGAACTGGTCGCCGGACATTTCGGATCGCAGGGATGGGCGAATCGCTGGTCGAAGAAGCGATCGGGGCACGCTTGCTGGAGGTCCCCGGCCTCGAGCTCGGCTATTGCGCACGGCCGGGAGAAGTCGACCTGCGCATTATCGGCGAGCCGCCTGCTCTGGATTTGGCGGAAAAGATCGTTACCCAGGGACTGGGCGAGTCCGTCTACTCTAGCGATGGCAGCGACCTGGAGACCGCGGTCGTAAGACTTTTGGCGGAGCGCAAACAGACGTTGGCGGTTGTCGAATCGTGCACCGGAGGTTTTTTGTCGCATCGAATTACGAATGTGCCGGGTGCTTCGGCTGTTTTCCTGGCTGGCTACGTCACTTACGCCAATGAAGCCAAGGGACGCATGGTTCGCGTGGATCCGCGCCTCATCGAGGAACAGGGAGCCGTCAGCGAGAGTGTGGCAAAGGCGATGGCGGAAGGTGCGCGGGAGGAAGCGAAGAGTAATTTCGCCCTGGCCACGACGGGGATTGCTGGACCTGGCGGAGGCACGGACGACAAGCCGGTGGGGACGGTTTTCATCGCGCTAGCGGCTGACGCTGCCGCGACGCAAGTCCGCCGGTTCTATTTCCCTGACGATCGGCGGACGTTCAAGGAATTGACGACCCAGAACGCGCTGGAAATGCTGCGGCGGCAGTTACTCTAGGGATCGACGCGCACCGGGGTTCCGACCTTGACGTGGGAATAGAACTGCGCGGCGGCCGGCTCCGGCATGCGGACGCAACCATGGGATGCCGGATAGCCCGGGAGAATTCCCACATGCATGCCGACCCCTTCGCCGGTCAAACGCATGAACCATTTCATCGAAGCGCCGACGAAATGAGTGCCGCTGGGCGCTGAATCGATCCGGGCGCTGATACCGCCCTTGACCGTTCGCCCTTGGGAATCCTTGTAGTCGCCGTACAAGCTGGAGTGATGGTCTTTGTCCTTTTCCATGACGGTGAAACTGCCGCTGGGCGTTCCGTGGCCGCGTTTGCCCGAGGAGATCGGGCTGTCGATGGCGATTTCTTCCCCCGTCATCAGATAAGCGCGCTGCTTTGTCAGAGAAACAATCACGTGCGAGTTGTCGGGCGTGGTCTTCTGGAGGACGGCGGCGTTGGTGCTAATCGGCAATTGCTTCGAGATCAGGTCGCTGGCTTTGCGCATCGGTTGAGGAGCGACCGGCGAAGGGGAAGACAACGGTTTTGGAGGGCTTTGCCGCGTCTGGCTGGTCTTGGGTGGGGCAGAAGGCGGAGGAGTCCGTCGAGGGATTTGCGCGGAAGCTGAAGTGAACGCCAGAGCGACACAGGCGACGGCGAGGCTGGATCGAAGAAAAACTGAGCTCACTGATTTAACTCCCGACATAAGTATCGATTCGCTTGAGCCAACCGGGAAGCCAGCGCGCTTCGTTCCGCTCGGGCGGCGAATTGCGAACTCGGTTTCTCAACACGATTTTAGCGGATTCCGCGAAGCCTTTGACGGCATCGCGTCCATTGGATTCCTGCGACATTCCCTGAAGCACTTGGAGCAAGCCCCAACCCTGTCCTGCGTAACGCTCCGTGGCAAGAACACCTTCTCCTTTAAAATTCACGTAATCAACCAGCGCGTAGCATCCCATGGCGGAGCTCGCCACCCGGTCGAAGTGCTGTTGCACCTGGCTACCGTTGGCCGCCCCGCTTTTCGCCAGCATTTTTGGAAGCGCCTGTTGCAATCGTTTGACGAGGAATTCTGCCTGAAGATCTATCGTTTTGGCCAGGAAAGCACGCAGCTCCTTCATCGGGGGGGTCTGGGCGGCCAGGTTGAATTGAGCGCGTGAGTTCCAGGGACAATTCTCGGCTCCTTTCAATACTGCCGGGAGCACCGTCCCCCGCTCGGCCGCGAACGCGACAAACTTTGGAAAACTTTCATCGAAAGGGCCGCGGACGCCTTTTGGGTACCAGATGAAGTGCCCGATGCCGAGCGATGCGAAATTCTCTCCGGAATTCCAGGAAGTCAGGCCTGCCACCGTTCCGCCGCATTCATTTTGCCAGATGCGATTACCAATCCGGCGGGTTTCGGCGGGCGAAAGATTGATCGCTGCGACGCTGCTCCCCGCCGTGGCGAGCACGAGGGCGACTCCGAGGAGGCTGGAGAGGCTCCGGGGGGATGGGAGGGCGGCCCGGCTTGACGATCGAAGTTTCCTCTCTAGCGTGCCATTTCCCGCAGCGCCTAGATTCACAATCCCAACTGCGCGCGGCTTTCTTCTTTTTATGAAACGTATCATCATTTGCCTGGCCGCCTTTGGCGCAGCTTCCATTGGTTTAGCGGAAGATAAAGTAGAGCTCAAAGATCAAAAGGACAAAGCGAGCTACAGCATTGGCCACGATATTGGCACCACTTTCAAGAAACAAAATGTGGAGCTCACCCCGGAGGTGTTCTTTGCCGGCTTCAAGGACGCCCTCGCCGGTAAGGAGGCCATGAAGAAGGAGGATCGGGACAAAACGCTGGCAGATTTCCAGAAGGAAATGATGGAAAAGCAGGCGGCGGCCACGAAAAAGGCGGCGGAGAAAAATGCCGCCGACGGGGAGAAATTCCTGGCGGAAAACGCCAAGAAGGATGGAGTGAAGACGACGGCGAGCGGGTTGCAGTACAAGGTCCTGAAGGAAGGAAGCGGCGACTCGCCCAAGGCGACTGATACGGTCGTGACGAATTACAGAGGGACGCTGCTCGATGGGACGGAGTTCGACAGTTCCTATAAGCGGAATGAGCCTGCGACATTCCCGGTTAGTCGCGTCATTCCCGGCTGGACCGAAGCGTTGCAGATGATGAAGCCCGGTTCCAAATACCAGCTTTTTGTCCCGTCAAAACTCGCTTATGGCGAACGCGGCGCGGGCCGTGATATCGGTCCAAACGCGGCCCTGATTTTTGAAGTCGAGCTCTTGAGTGTCAAGCCACCCGAGACTCCGGCGACGGTAGTGCCCGGGAATGTGGCTCCTTCGAGCGGGACGACCCAGGTCAAGCCATCGCCCGCCGGATCCACCGCCCCGACCGCGACTCCGACGGCGCCAGCCAGGCCGACTGCGAAGTAACCGGGCCTGCGCCGGATTCTTAGGGAAAAACTGCTATTGCCGTTCTTCCGCCGGCTCCCAGGCGAGACGCGGCGCGTCGCCCCACAGGTCTTCCAGGCTGTAAAACTCGCGTTTTTCGCGGTGAAAAACGTGGACGATCACCTGCAGGTAATCGAGCACGATCCATTGACTCGCCGGAAAGCCGTCAACTGAGACGGCGCGAATGCCGTGGTCGGCTTTCAGCCTTTCTTCGATCTCGCCCGCAATCGCTTTCAGATGCGGTTCCGAGGTCCCGGAGCAAATCACGAAAAAATCCGTAAAGGTCGAAATTCCCCGAAGATCGAGGACGACAATATCCTCTCCCTTTTTGTTCGCCGCGAGGTCCGCGCAAGTCCTGGCTAGGTTTTCGGCAGTGATTTCTAAGTCTCCCTGTAAAGCTGACGCTCGCGGATAATCTGTTCGACGGCTGGCGGTACGAGATAACGAATGGATTGCCCTCTGGCAACCCTGTTTCTGATATCGGTC